>JBKHFQ010000007.1:0-17063 GCA_046540135.1 Halobacteriales archaeon | reverse complement strand
GGTCAACTCCGTCTTTCAAGGCGAACAGGAGACTTCGGAGACGGGAGAAGGACTCATCTTCGCCGACCACAGGAACTACGTGCCGGGCGACGACACACGCCTCATAGACTGGAACCTGTACGCGCGCACAGAGGATCACTACATAAAGAGGTACGAGGAGGAGCGCAATCTGACGACACACGTCCTCTTGGACGCAAGCGGCTCTATGGACTACGGCGAGGGCGAAGCCAACAAGTTCGACTACGCCGCTAAGATAGGTCTGGGATACGCCTATCTTACAGCGGCGGAGAACAACGACTTCCGTTTCTCCGTCTTCACGGACAGGTTCGACCGTATCGACTCGGGCAAGTCGAACGCTGGCGAGGTACTTTCGCTTATCAACACGCTCAACGAAACGGAACCCGAAGGACGCGCCGAGTTCGGACGTGCGCTTGAGGAGTATGCAAAGACGATAGGCTCGCGTTCGCTCGTGCTCGTCGTCAGCGACTTCATAGGCGACCTCGAAGGAATCGAGGAGGGTATCGACGCTCTCGCCGACCACCACCTCCGTCTCGTCTGTACGCTATCACCCGATGAGCTTGAACTGCCCGCGACGGGCGACACGATACTCGAAGGCATCGAGACCGAGACAAACATTAGAACGTACGTCGGGAACAGGACGAAACAGCAGTACGAGGACCGTCTTGACGACCACCTGAGCGCCGTCGAGGAACACGCCGAGTCGCGGGGTGCGGACTACGTGCTTCTCGACACGGGCGACGACTTCTTCGACTCGTTCTCGCGCGCCTGGCCCCGCGACTAACCGTCCCCGTCCTCGTCGCGGCGCTCGACGACGTGCGCACCCTCGCTGTCGTGGACAACGACGCCGTCGTCAGGCGGGTCAACGGGTTCGTACGCCTCGACGACTGCGCGTGCCTCGCGCTCCTCCTTTACCGCGCGCCGTTTAACCTCACGCGCGAGTTCAAGCGCCTCGTCGCGCGTTATATCGCTTCCCGTTCCCTCGCAGTCGCCGACGATGAGCGTCGCGTTTCCGTCGAGTTCCACCGTCTCGTCGGCACCGAAACCGTCATCCCCCACATCCTCGAAACGGACGGCGAACGGGTAGGTACGGCAGACCGTGGGACGCGATTCGTAGACAGAACACGCGTCGCCCTCATGGAAGAAGCAGTCGCCGCACGCGTCGCGCCGGACGGTCCATTCGAACGTCTCATCGTCGCCGAACGGCGAAGGTTCGGTGACCTCGCCGGGCGACGTTTCGGTCGCGTCAGCAAGTTCGCGGCGCTCGTCAGGGAAGACCGTAACGGCGAGCGGACCATCACCTGACGTACAGCAGTCGCCGCAGTCCGTGCATTCGAAGCCGACGGATTCGATTGCGTCAGCGAGCGCGCCAACGTCGAGAGAAAGAGCGCGTTCGAGGCTCACTTACTGCGCGGGTCCGCCGCCGGCTCCACCGAGAGCGCCGCCGAGTCCGCCGAGCATGCCCTGTACCTCGTTCCTAAGCTCCTCGAACTGCTCCTCGGTCTTCTGCTCGCGCTTCTTGAGCGATTCGACGCGCACCTCGACGGTCTCGGTCTCCTCACGTAGCTCCTCGACGGTCTCGTCCCGGTCTGACTCGACCATGACGTCGCCAACGGACTTGTAGACCGTCGTGTCCTCGTCGGTCTCCTCAAGTAGTTCAAGCGCGCGCTCCGCCTCCTGAAGACGCTGTTCCGACTGCTGTTTCTGCATCGCTATCTCCGACAGCTGTTCCTGTACCTCCTGTAGCTCCTGTAGCTTCTCCTGAGCTTCCGGCGGAAGTTCTGCTCCCATGGTCCGGGGTTGTCAGGCGACGCATAAAAGTCTTCGTTCACAGGGACGGGCGACGTAAGTTTGATAATGGTAGACGACTCAGAGGTATGTATGCTGAGTGAAGAAGGACAGAGAAGAGACCTGCGGTACGCGACATACATATCGGCGTTGGTCTTTCTGTTGGCGTTACAGTACTGGTGGACCACGACGGAGCTACTCGCTTTCTGGCTCGCCCTCGGAATATCGATACCGACGCTAATGGTCTCGTACGTCGTCATACGTCTCGTACGTCTCATCGGAGGTATCACGGGTCTCAACAAGCCGTACAACAGCGCGAAGAGGCGCGTGCGCGATAGGATAGATGAGATTGTCGAGGAGATCGATGAGGAGATAGAGAAGGAAAGCGGAAGTCAGGGCTGAAGCCTGTCCGACGCGACTGAGACGAGACGCGTCCAGCCGTTGACCACGGCGCGTAGTTCCCGGAGGTCGTCGGTATGTACGGTTACGCCTTCGTCATCGATTCGTGCGTCTTCGTCACCTATCTCACCCGCTTCGGGTGCTACCGCTCTTTTTGCGGTTCCGTCGTCTATCTCCAGAAAGAAACGGTGTCCGTCGTCGTCACTTGACATCGACGCGTTTTACGTCACCGCCGCGTTCCTTGAGAAAGATACGGTGTCCGCAGTACGGGCATTTGATACCGCGCCTGTCGCCGAGTTCGACCTGCCTCTTGCACCGCGAACACTTGTACGGCATCAGTCCTCCTGCGCCTCGCGTATGGCGCGTTCAACCGCCTCTCCACCGGGTGTCGTGACTCTGTACGCGCCGCCCGCAAAACGGTATCCGCACTTGCCGCACTCCCAGATCCCCGTGTCGGTGCGCGAGACCTTGTCCTCGCCGCATTCAGGGCATTCGTGGTCGTCGTTCATCTCCTCCTCGATGTCGGCTACGCGTTTGCGTCCGACACGTCCGTACCGCGGACCAAAACGTCCGGCGCTACGTGTCACGCGCCCCGACTTGCTTTCTTCAGGCATGTTCAAGAAGAATGCGGCGACAAAGATAAAACCTGTTATTCCATACCCGACGCATCATCCGGAAACAAGGCGTAAAATTAAGTCGGTGGAGGGTTTCGTTAGGGACATGAGAACCAGAAGGCAGGTAATTATCGGCGGAACGGCGACGGTACTCGGTCTGTCGGGATGTCTTGACGAGGTCCCTGAAGAAGAGCGGAACGGGGAAGACGGCAACGAGACGGACGGCGTCGGGAACGAAACCGATGGAGAGGACGGCGAAGGCGACGGTCCGACGGACGAGGGTAACGAGACGGACACCGACGACGAGCCTGCGACCGCGGAGTTCGAGGTACGTTCCTTCGCCACGCCATCGACGGTCGAGATAGGCGAGTCGGTCGAGTGGTCGCTGTCCGTAGAAAACGTCGGTGATGCCGATGGAACCTTCGAGACGGAGGTAACCGTGGGGACACCCGGCAGGGGGGAGGACGTATCGACGGTGTCACTCGACGTACCTGCCGGAGAGACGCGCGATACGGCGATGGCGTTCCGTCCCGACTACGTCGGAGAGTACGTCGTCACGGTCGAGGAGACAGGCGACCGCTCGGTCACGGAGGCGGAGGTTCGTGAACTTGGCTTCGGCGACGAGTACGTCAACCCCGACGACGTGACGATGACCGTCGACGGAACCGAGGATTTCTACGAGGTCAGGCTAACGTCGTCGTACACGTACACGGACGATGAAGGCGATTCGCGTTTCGACAGGGCGGGCGAGGACATGAGGTACGCGATAGTTCAGGTCCGGGCGACGAAGGAGACTCGTGACCTCGTCGACATGCCGGAGCGCGACGAGTTTACGATGTTCGTCGGCGACGACGCCTACGACCCGGTGGACAGGCTCAGGGACGACGAGTATGAGGGCGGACCGACGCGCGGACGGTCGCGCGAAGGCATCGTAATGTTCGAGATTGACGACAGGTACCAGAGAACCGACACGTTCGAGATATACTGGACGCGTGACTACGACGACGGTTCCGCCGAGTCTATCTGGTCGACCTAAAGACGAAGAGTAGTACGCGCAGAACGACGAGGCGCCAGAGGACGACGACGGCTCCGCCGATGACTATCATGACGAAGCCGAAAGACGGCGGCGAGCTACCCTCAAAAAGGCTCGTCGAACGTACCCCGAGTCCTACGAGCGCGGCGACCGTCCACGTCCCAACGGTTGCGAAAATCTCGTTCTTCGTCGACGGGTATTCGCCGTAGGCACCGGCGATAGGTGCGACGGCGAACCAGCCGACGACGAAAGGTAGAGCGACGCGAAGGACGCGCACCGGGTTGTCGCCCCCGTGGTGTACGGTTCCCACACCGACGAGAGCCGTGACGACGACGAGGTCGCCGAGGGCTAACGCAGTAGGTCTCGGCTTACGGCGACTTCCGTACGGGTACATATCCGTCCAAAGGGGGTGCGCCCGAATAAGGAGAACGGTTCACGGGCGATGCGCGGGTGTCCCGGTAAGGTTAAATACTCGTATTACTTTGTACCACACAGTGAGACTGTTCGAGAGGCTGTTTTCTCTCATAGATGGATGGGGTGAGGGGGACGTAGATGTCTCTCCGTCATCCTCGGTCGACATGTCGGCTCTCGAAACCATCTCGGGCGGGGGCGGTGCCCCCGAATCGGTCGCGGGGTACGAACTCGACATGGACTCGTCGATAAACGTACGCTGGGAAGACGAGGCGCGCACCGTCGAATGTAGCCACACGGGTGAGTGCTGGAAGACGAAGGTCAGCGACGGCAAGGCGACCGCTGTCGTTGCGAGCCACGCCACGAGGGAGGATGCCGTTGAAGCCGCCGTCGAGGTCATGAACGGAAGGGTCGAAGCCGTGCGGGGTTCCGAGAGCGACGACCACGAGGAAGGCGTGGAGGAGAACGGCACCGGCAAGTCGGAGTTCGAGGAGGAGGTCGAATCGATACTCGCCGATGTCGACACGGAGTCTATCGAAGAGGTCAACGAGGCTTTCGGGGACTAACGGGTGCTTCGTGCGTCCGACCCCGTCACACCAACAGCCCGTATCAGCGTGGCTTCAAGGAAAGCCGCGGCTAATAGAAGAGGCAGGACGACGAAGACGTACACGTGTGCGAGTTCCGCGAAGACCGAAATGACGGGTCCCTGAGATACAACGGTTCGTGCAAGCTGGAAGCCAATCGCTAGCGATATCCACGCCGCGGGGAGTTCGAGCCACGCGACGGGGTTGACGACGGTGACGGCTAGTCCGGCGACCCCGCCTTCCTCGACGGCTATGACGCCGACGTTGAGTCCGAGAAAGAGGGCGAAGACGGGGGGTAGGACGACAAGGATGCCGCCCACGAAGTTGAGTAAAAGGGAGAAGGAGTTGAAGACAAAAAGGAAAACGAAGAGGCGGTGCCACGGGTCGTCGGGGGATACCAGAGCACGGACACGCCGCCAGACGAGTAGGGGGTACCACGTCAGTAGAGAGATATCGTAGACAACGACGGGGTACGAAACGACGTATCCGAGGGCGAAGAGAAGAGCGGAGACTACGAAAGGGAGGACTTCGACGCGTCCGAAGACGGAGACGACTGTTTCGAGCATAGACGGCGTACGCGCTACACCGTAGTAGTTCCGGCGCTCGGATAGATTTGAGTAGTATTAATACGTCCGACGGAGTATGCCGGATAAATGGACGAAAAGACCGGACGCAGAGGCTTCCTCGCCATGACAGCCGGCACGGCGGCGGTCGGTACGGCGGCGGGACAGGAGAACGGCGGTGCGAGCGAGTACGAGGTCGAGGACGGCGTCTACGAAGTCGAGATGGTAACCGACGGCTCCGAGTACTACTTCGACCCTATCGGTCTCCACGTTGAACCCGGCGACACGGTCCGGTGGGTCAACGTTGAAGGTTCGCACTCGTCTACAGCATACGAGGAAGGTAACGGCGGTGCCGAGGAGACACGTATACCAGAAGGTGCGGAAGCATGGAACTCAGACACGCTCTCGGAACAGGGCGCTACCTTTGAGTATACCTTCGAGGAAGAAGGGACGTACGACTACTTCTGTATACCGCACAAGACGCTCGGCATGATAGGGCGTATCGTCTGCGGCGAACCCGGCGGACCTGCCGAAGAAGGCGAGATACCCGACATCGACGGCTTGGAATCGGGTGAGTTCCCCTCTTCGGACGACATCGTTGAGGGCGGCGCGCTGTCGTACCCGTTCACGGGTCTCGGTGGAGAAGGCGGCGACGGCGGGGATGGCGGCGGCTTGCCCGTCTCGCTGACTCAGTTGGGTATCGGTGCCGTGGTTTTCGTGGGTCTCGCGGTCGTCGGCAAACAGCTTTCCGACAGGTACAACAACGCAACGGCGGCGCTCGTCGTCAGCGTCGTACTCGGCGTGCTCCTGATAGCCGCCGTGATTACGACCCTCGTATCCGCGTAGAGAGACGAAAGCGAAAGCATATCCCCGTCAGCCGCGTATTTAGAGCGGTGAATGGCACGGTCGAAAGGAACGGCTGAGAAGCAGGGGGAAGACGGGTGCACTCTCTGTGACCTACCCGTTGAGGAGCCGGTAAAGTCCGACAACGTCGACGGCGTCTTCTGCTGTCGCGGCTGTATGGAGGTTCATCGGACGCTCGGCGACGTGGAAATCGATGAGGCTGGAGAAGACGACGGTACGTACGAGGTCCCCGACGGAGCCGAAGAGGCATTTCTGTCCGTCGAAGGGATGCACTGTTCGGCGTGCGAGGTATTCATAGAGTCGCGCGCCGAGGAGCGAGAGGGAGTAGAGAACGTCGAAGCCAGCTACGCATCCGAACTCGTCAAGATGGTCTACGACCCCGACGCCGTCGGACGCGAGGACCTCGTTGAAGCGGTCGACGGCTTCGGATACAGGGCGTACGACCCAGAGGAGGGCGACGAGCGCGACGACGAACTCGCAGAGCTACTGACGGTAGGGCGTCTCGTCGTAGGCGCATGGCTCGGCATGATGGTCATGGTGTGGTACATCGTCTTCCTCTACCCGGAGTACCTCGGACTCTCGGCACTCGTCGAACGCCCCGGTCCGTTACTCGACTCGTTCACGTCCTACTACCTCGTTCTCGGCACGACGGTGGTCCTGTTCGTGACGGGGTATCCGATACTGCGTAGCGCGTACGTCAGCCTGCGGTCCGGTACCCCCAACATGGACCTACTCGTCTCCTTGGCGGCGGTCAACGCATACGTCTACAGCATAGGCGTTCTTCTTGTCGGAGGTACGGAGGTATACTTCGATATCACCGTCGTTATTATAATGGTTGTAACCCTTGGAAACTACTACGAGAAAAGGATAAAGAGACGTGCCGCCGACCGTATGGAGGAGCTTACGAGGGAGCGCGTCGACGAAGCGCGTCGAAGGACCGACGGGGGCGACGAGGTCGTCTCGGTCGAAGAACTCAGAGAGGGCGACGAGGTAGTCGTCCGTCCGGGCGAGCGCGTTCCTGTCGACGGTACGGTCGTCGAGGGGAGCGCCGCCGTTGACGAGTCGCTCTTGACAGGGGAGTCCCTGCCCGAAACAAAAGCACCGGGTGACGACGTTATCGGAGGTTCCGTCGTGACCGACGACGCCCTCGTAGTCGAGGTGCCGGACGAGAAGGTCAGCACGTTCGACCGTCTCGTCAACTTCCTCTGGGACGTACAGAGTTCGCGCCCCGGCGTACAACGTCTCGCCGACAGGCTCGCGGGCGTATTCGTTCCCCTTGTCCTTCTTATCGCGGGGGCTACCTTCGGCGTGCGCGCATACCTGACGGGCAACCCCGGCGACGCGATGCTGTCTGCTCTCGCAGTTCTCGTCGTCTCGTGCCCGTGCGCACTCGGACTCGCAACGCCGCTAGCGGTCGCTTCGGGGGTACGTGAAGCGCTCGAAGACGGCGTGGCGATAACCGACGGCTCCGTCTTCGAGGATACACAGGAGTACGATGTCGTAGCGTTCGACAAGACCGGGACGCTCACGACCGGCGATATGCGGGTCGTGGATACGGTCGCGGCAGAGAGCGAAGATACCGACTGCGTTCTTGAACGAGCCGCCGCCGTCGAGAGATACTCGTCGCATCCTATCGCGGAAGCCGTTACCGAACAGGTTCCCGACACCCCCGAAGCGACCGGGTTTACGCGCCACCCCGGAAAGGGTGTGAGCGCGAACGTCGAAGACGGACGCGTCGTCGTGGGTTCGTCGACCCTCGTAGACGAACTTGGCATGGAAGTTCCCGCAGACCTCGCCGACGCCGCTGAGCGCGAGCGACAGACAGGTAACGCTCCCGTCTACGTCGGATGGGATGGTGAGGTTCGTGGCGTCGTCATCGTGGGTGACAGACCCCGCGACGAGTGGGAACAGACGGTCGAAGCCCTCGACGCCCGTATAGCCGTCATAACGGGGGACGACGAAGCCGCCGCGGGTTACTTCAGGAAACACGACGAGGTCGATGATGTCTTTGCGGGCGTCCCACCCGAAGCGAAGGCAGAGACGGTCGAACGTCTACGCGGACACGGAAAGACCGTCATGGTAGGCGACGGTACCAACGACGCACCTGCACTCGCCGCCGCTGACCTCGGCGTGGCGCTCGGCACGGGAACCGCGACGGCGGGTGACGCCGCCGACATAGTGGTGACCCACGACGACCTGACCAAGGTTGTCGACGTACTCGGACTTACTCGGAGCACGAAACGGCGAATCAGACAGAACCTCGGCTGGGCGCTGACGTACAACGCAGTCGCGGTACCCGCGGCGGTCGCAGGCGTCATATCGCCCGCCGTCGCCGCTTTTGCGATGGCGACGAGTAGCGTTCTCGTCGTAGCGAACTCGTCGCGGGGCTTCTAAGACAGAGGCTGATAATGGGGCAGACGGAACGGGAACGGTATCTCAACGCCAAACTGCATCAGCCCCATCCTGAGGGTTACGAAGCCGAGGAAAACGAAGACGACGCCAAGGATACGGTGGAGAGTCCGTCGGTGTTCCGGACCGACAGAGCGGACGGTAAGACCGTAGAGCATCAGGGTGGGAAACGTCCCCGCGCCGAGAACACCGAGCGAAAGGGCACCTTCAACAGGCGAACCGCGGGCGAAGGCGTACAGAAACGCAGGGTAGAGCATGGGACATGGCAGAAATCCATGGACAGCACCGAGACCAAGGATTCCAACGCCGTTGACAAGACCTTTGACACGTCTGGTTATCAGACCGTGGATGCGGCGAAAGACGGCGCCCGTCCCCGGAATCTCGACAATAGTTCCGCGTGCGAAGTACGCGACACCCGAAGCAACGATGACTACTCCGATAGCGACACCGACGACGCCGCGGACGGTATCGCCGACCGACGCGACGGTGGAAGCGCTGAAGAAGAGTGCCCCGAGAGCGCCCATCGCCGCACCTATCGTCGCGTAACTCACCGTCCGTCCGAGGTTGAACAGGGCGTGCTGGCGCACCTCGTGCCACGTCAGAACGTCGCGTCCGCGTGACGCCCTTGACTCCATCTTCTCGGAGTACATCGTGACGAGCGGACCGCACATGCCGAGACAGTGCGCCCCTCCGAAAAGACCGATGAGGAAGAAGACGCCTAAGCCGACCTGTCCGGAGACATCGGTTGGAACCACCATCGTCGTAACTACGTCCGTCGTGTACAAGAGGATGTCGAAGAAGGAGAAACGGAAGGAGGAGTCAGGTTATCGAGAACGCCGCCGCCGCGGTCAGGAACAGGACCGCAACCAGACCGCCGAGCACGAGGTAGGTGAGCGACCTCGGTTCGAACTTGAGATGCTGGTAGTAGGCGGCGACGAAGTACGCCTTAATCACCGACAGCACGGCTATAGCGCCCAGCGCTATCCAGTACATGCTGTCGAGGAACCCCATCATCTCGACGCCCGCCTGGAGCGTCGCGAAGACGAACAGTACCACGTATATCGCCGTGTATAGTTTTGCGTCAGACATTGTTCACCTCAGAGTATGTAGAACAGCGGGAAGAGGAACAGCCACACTATGTCCACGAAGTGCCAGTACAGCCCGAAGTACTCGACGGGGCGGTCGTCCTCCATGTAGGCGTCGTCGAACCATGCGCGGTAGATGAGGAAGACGAGTATCAGAAGGCCGAGTATCACGTGGAGTCCGTGCATACCCGTCGTGAGGTAGAACGTCGACGACGCTATGTTGGTGTTGAATCCCCAGCCGTTGGGGAAAGCCTCGGTCGATATGTGGAACAGATGTTCCCACTCGACACCCTTGTTGTACAGGAAGCCGAGACCGAGGACTAGCGTGGCGGCGAGCGACCCCACGAGACCCTTCTTGCTCTTCTTCTCGACTGCGACGAGCGCAAGCACGACCGCGAAGCTACTCGTCAGCAGGAGGTACGTGTTTATTAGCCCCGGCATCGTGACGTGCTCCGCCGGAATCAGGTCGTGGTGCCAGTCCTGCCAGCCGTACGCGAACCGCATGAATATCGACGCGCCGATGAACGCGCCGAAGACGACGATATCGGACAGCAGGAATATCCAGACGCCGAGCTTGTTCTGTTCGACTCCGTCGAAGGGCCACTTGTTGACTTTCGAGGGTGCGGGTGCACGGAAGCCCTCAAAGCCGAAGTAGAGGAGCGACAGTAGCATTCCGACCCCTCCGATTCCCGCAACAGCGGCGTACAACGGTGCTATGGTCGCCGTCGTCGCCGGGTCGCCGTCGTGCAGAGCCTGAACGTTCTGGTGTACGCCCGAAAGACCGAGGAACATGACGAAGGTCGAGAGCGAAATGAGGAACGGCGTAAGGCTGGCGTGGTCAGCGTGTTCCTCCTCGACCGCGTGACCGCCGTCGGTTTCGGCGTCCGCGGCACCCGCGCCGTCTGTCGCGGGGTTGAGGGTGCTGAGCTTGCCGGTTTTGAAGCTCGGCACGCCCGAGAAGTTTTCGAGAGGCGGCGGCGACGAGACCGACCATTCTGCGGTCCACGCCTGCCACGGGTTGTCGCCCGCGTCCTCGCCGTACCTGATAGCGTGGACCATGATGCCGACAACCATGACGACCGAGAGACCGAGTATGAAGCCACCGACGGTCGCTATGTTGTGGTACATCTTTATCGAGGTTTCGTAGACGAAGACACGACGCGGCATCTCGTACGCGTAGAACAGCGGGAAGTAGAGGAGGTTGAAGCCGACGAAGAACATAGCGAACTGTATCTTACCCAGCTTCTCGCTGTACATCTTCCCCGACATCTTGGGGAACCAGTAGAAGATGGCGCCGACGAGTGCGGCGGCGCCGCCAAACATAACGTAGTGGAAGTGAGCGACGACCCAGTATCCCCCACGGAGGTTGTAGTCGAGCGGTACGCTTCCGAGGAATACGCCCGTTATTCCCCCGATTATGAACAGAATCAAGGTGGCGATGCCGTAGAGCATCGGGGTCGTCAGGCGTATCTTGCCCTTTATCATCGTGTAGATGAAGCCGAATATCATCAGGTCGAACGGTAGCGAGATGGCTATGGTGGTCGCCATGAACAGCGTCTTTGTCTGGAAGTTGAGTCCTGTGAGGAACATATGGTGCATCCAGACGATGAAGCTCTGTACGGCGACCAGACCGAGCGCTATCATTATCCACTTTCTGCCGGCGAGTCTGTTACCCGTGAAGGTCTTGAATATCTCGCCGAGCGCACCGAGTGCGGGGAACAGCACTATGTAGACCTCCGGGTGCCCGAAGAACCAGAACAGGTGGAGCCACAGGAAGCTACCCGAACCCTCGACGGTTGTCGTGAAGTAAGTCGTTCCGATTATGTGGTCGGAAGCCGAGAGGATGAGGGCGGCGAGTAACGCCGCGAACGCGAACAGCATCATCCAGACGGTAAGGAGTATACTCCACGAGAATATGGGGAGGTCACGTATGCGCATTCCCTCCGCGCGCATCGAATGCAACGTCGTCAGGAAGTTGACCGACGAAACCGTTGTCGAGATAACGAACAGCATCACGCCGAGTATAGCCGCGGTCGAACCCACGGCAGGCATGTAAGCCGGCGCGTTGAGCGGCGCGTACATCGTCCATCCTCCGGCGAAGCTACCGCCTCCGAGGAAGAACGACGAGCCGAAGAGAACGCCGCCGAAGAAGTAGAGCCAGAAGCTGAGTGCGTTGAGGCGCGGGAACGCAAGGTCCTTCGCGCCTATCTGTAACGGAACGAAGTAGTTGGCGAACGCGAAGGCGAACGGTGATATGAAGAAGAAGAGCATGATGAGACCGTGCGCCGACACGACCTGGTTGTAGGCTGTACCCGAAAGTATCGTGCTACCTGATTCGAGAAGCTCAAGACGTATCAGAAGCGCGAGAACTCCGCCGAAGACGAGGTAGAACAGCGAGGTTATCAGGTAGAGTATGCCAACGTCCTTGTGGTTCGTCGTCGTCAGCCAACGCTTAATCGACGACTTCGGCGGCATGTGGTGTTCGTCTGCCTCAGCGTGTGCCATTAGTTATCACTCCTCCGTAGACTGTTTTTCTGTTTCATTCTTCGTACCACTCCTCGAACTCATCCTTGGGCATGACCTCGACCTGGTCCGACATCTGCGAGTGCCCCGAACCACAGAGTTCGTAACACTTTGCTGTATAAGTCCCTGTCTCCTGAGGGTATATCCACATCGTCGTCGTCTGCCCCGGTATCGCATCGGCTCTGCGGTCGAAATGCGGTATGCCGTAGTTGTGCATCACGTCCTCCGACGTTACCTCCATGTTCACGACGGTGTCGTTCGGTACACGGAGCGAACCCGACGTCTCCTTGCCGTTCTCGTACTCGTACTTCCATCCGAACTGGAACCCGACGACAGTAACGTCAAGCTGGTCCTCAACCTGCTGTTCGGGCGGAGCCTGTTCCATCGGTATGAAGCCCGCGAAGTAGGTCCATCCGACGAGCGTGATGACGATGACTGCGCTTGCGCCGAAAGACAGGAAGAGTTTCCTGCCTTTGCCACCGCCCTCAAGCGGTGGTATCTCGCCCATCTCCGGCGTGTCGCTCTTCGTCTCGCCGTCTTCCGACCGGTTCTTGTACGCCTTCTGTAACGTGTACGCTATGACGACGAGACCGACCAACGCCCCCACGACCAAGAACGCCGAAAACAGCTGTCCGAATATCTCCGAGGTACCGTCGACACCCGCCTGAGCTATCAAACCGTCCCACTGACCGGCGACCGGTACAGGTACTTGGGTCGTCATTGGTGTCTCCTATATGCGTAGTAACTACTGTTCCCGCCTATATAAGTTCCTTGAAACTAGCCGACAGACGCCGGGAAAGGCAACGGTTTTATCTCCCGCACCGGTAGTTAACCTACCAGAATGTTCGACTTCGAACTGGTGGATATAGCGGGCGGTGTGATACTGTTGCTCCTCGTGGCATCGGTGGCGATAATAATCGTAGCCACTCCGGAGGTAGCCGATACCACCGATGCACCGGAGTCGGACTGGAGTATCGACAGGGTGAACCAGAGCTACGTCAGCATAACGCATGAAGGCGGGAGTCCGATAGACAGGGATAACCTGACCGTAATAGTGGAAGAGTACCCTAGACCGACGGAGTGGTCGGGTGAGGAAGACGGCGTCGTCGTCGAGGGCGACTCAACCACGGTACAGGCTAGCACCGACCAAGACATCGCACTGTACTGGACCGGGGTCGACACCGTAAGGCGGGAGGTTCTCGCATCGGAGGCGGGTTCGTGATGAACGCGGAAGAGGCATCTGGCGTAAGGAAGACCGTAAAGAAGCATCCGCGCGTCACGACAGCGGTTCTGAGCACGGTCGGTTACGCCGTGGTGATAGCGACGTTCGCGGGTATCCTTCCGTATCCAAGCATCAGCCTTGACACGGTCAACACGATGTCGCACGCGATAGCCGCGGTCAATACGTTGACGCTGGTGTGTATACTCGCAGGGGTGCGGTGGATACGGCGCGGCGATGTGAGGAAACACCGTACTGCGATGCTTTCCGCCGTCTCGCTGATAATCCTCTTTCTCGTAATATACCTGTTCAAGATAGGTGGAGGGGGTACGAAGGAGTTCGTGGGTCCGACCGCGGTAAGGAACTACCTCTACCTGCCGATGCTCGGTATTCACCTCTTGCTCTCTATAGTCTCAGTCCCCGTCGTGATACACGCCGCCGTTCTGGGTATCTCTCACACACCGGAAGAACTACGCGAGACGGCGCACGCCCGCGTCGGACGTATCGCCGCGGGCGCGTGGTCGCTCAGCCTCTTCCTTGGAGTCGTCGCTTACGTTCTTCTCAACCACGTCTACGACTGGGACTACCTCGGACTACTCCTTCCATGGTAAGGCGTAAGCGCCCGCGGCGAAAAGGACGGTGCTGAAGACGACTAGGATGACAAACGAAACCGCCGGTTCCGTGCCAGCGGTGTCGGGGAACGTCGCACCGCGCACGGAGCGCGAAAAGTAGGTGAGAGGTAGGAGTTCTACGACCGGAGTTCCCGCACCGAGAGCGTCGGGGGCGACGAACGTATCGGCGAGAAACAGCATGGGGAAGCCGACGCCGTTGCTGACCGCGATGGCTCCGTCCTGCGACGAGACAGCGCGTCCGATGAGCGCGCCAAGACCGCAGAAGCCCGTCGATGCGACCAGCACCGCCGCGACTGTGATGACGACGGAAACCGGCGTGACGGAGAGCGACGCACCGCCGACGGTGACGAGGAGTAGCGCGATGAGCGCAGACGCCGCGACGATGAGAACTGCGTTGACGGCTACGTGTGCTGTCAGCCACTCGACGCGCGTCAACGGCGTCGTGGCGAGCTTCTCGAAACGCCGGTTGTCGCGTCCGCGTGCGACCGTACTGCTGAGACGCGACAGGGGCGTGAGGAGAACAACGAAGCCGAGGTAGCCCGCGAAGTAGTATCCCTGAGGCTCCTCGAAGAAGCCGCCGCCTGCGCCTACGACGACGGCGAACAGCGCGACGAGTATAGCGGGGAAGACGAAGGTGAAGAAGACGGCGGCGGGCTTGCGCAGGAAGGAGCGCCACTCCGCCATCGCTTCGCCACGGACGCGTCCGAGGTTCATCGTTCCCCCGTGAGGCGCAGGTACGCCTCCTCAAGACCGGGTTCACGCCAGCGTACCTCGTCGTACTCGACGCCTGCGTCGGTAAGCGTGCTCAGCCTTTCGCCAATCCGGTCGACCGCGACGCCCTCGAAGACAAGTTCGTCGTCCTCGACGGATACCGTCACGTCGCCGTCGGTCGAAACTGCCTCGACGGCTTCGTCCGCGGGACCTACGGTGCGGACGATAAGACGGGGTTCGCCAGCGTGTTGGCGCACGACTGCGTCGGTCTCACCGACCTCAACGAGGCTACCGTTGGCGATGAGGGCGACGCGGTCCGCAAGACGCTCGACCTCGCGCATGTAGTGTGTGGTAAGGAAGACGGTCGTGCCTTGGTCGGCTAGGCGCTCGACGACGCGCCAGACATCCTCACGCCCCTCTGGGTCGATGCCCGTCGTGGGTTCGTCGAGGAAGACTACATCAGGGTCGTTGACCAGCGAGACGGCGACCCTGAGACGGCTCTTCTGACCTCCCGAAAGGTCGGCGTAACGCGTTTCGCGCGCATCGGACAGACCCATCTCGTCAACAACCGTGTCGGCGGCGCGTGTCTCGTCGTCGGGGTAGAGCGAACCGTAGTAGCCGACGAGTTCGTCGGGCGTGAGGCGTTCCGGAGGAGAAAACTCCTGTGGCAGGACGGAGACACGTGTCTTGTCCACCTCATCGGGAGACGTTCCGAGGAGACGCGCCTCGCCATCAGTCGGGCGCGCCGTGCCGGTGAGACACCGGACCAGCGTCGTCTTCCCCGCACCGTTGGGTCCAACGAGGGCGAATACCTCTCCCGCGTCTACCGATAGCGACACCCCGTCGAGCGCGACGGTGTCGCCGTACGTCTTGTGCAAGCCGTCCGCCTCGACCTGTTCCATACGGCGGTTTGTCCGGGGGACGGCGTAAGAGTTACGACGCGTACCTGTACAGGACGACGACGGCGGTAACGAACACGAGGGTCGAGAGTTCGTACGAGTACGACTGGACGACAGCGGTCACGCCCGCGCTTCCGACGACCGACAGCGCACCCGCGACGAGCGTCCACGTACAGCCGACACACGAGACGAGACCGACCGCCGCGCCGACGAGGGACGACGCCGTGTCGGTGAGCGCCACGAAGACGAGGTAGGCGAGCGCGGCGTACCCGACAACCTGGAACGGGATGATACGGAGGTAGACGAGGTCACCCGAGTAGGCGAGTACCGGACCCCAGCCCGGCGAAGCACCAGTGACGTCGATAGCTAAGCCGGGTGACTCCGCGGTACCGACCAGACCGGCTAACCAGAGAAGGGCGAGGAAGTAGACGCCCGATACGACGGCGACGACGGGCGCATACCACGGGAGTTCGTCGGGAAGCGGCGTCCTGACGAAGACCCACGCGCTCAGCGTCACCCAGATAACAGGGTATAGAGCGTGTCGGACGGTGACGGCGACCGTGTCGGACAGTATGAAGTAGAGAGCTACGGCGGCTACCTGTACCGCGACGAACAGAACCCACGGAACGGCACGTCTCTGTCTTTCGTTCATAACACAAAAGTTTCTACCGCGAGTACGAGCATGACCGAGCCGAGGAAGGCGTTCGACGAGTGGAACGCACGCATCGCGGCGGCGCGTGTGCGTTCACGGTGGAGACGGACGACGAAGTAGAGGAAGACCGCACCGGCGGCGACGGTGACGCCCGCGAACGCCCAGCCTAGGTCGGAGACGTATGCGAGGAGCGAGACGGACAGGAGCGTCGCGCCGAGGTAGATGTTTATATGACGCAGTGTCGTCTCGTCGCCGCGGACGACAGGGAGCATCGGTATGTCGGCACGCGCATAGTCGTCCTTGTAGACCAAAGCGAGGTTGTAGAAGTGCGCGGGCGTCCAGAGGAAGATGACGACGCCGAGGACGAGCGCGGGTACGCCGACGCTCCCGGTGACCGCCGCCCAGCCGATGAGCGCCGGAAGCGCACCGACCGCGCCGCCGACGACGACGTTCTGGTCGGTATGCGGCTTGAGTATCACGGTGTAGACGACGGAGTAGAAGACGATTGCGAGTACCGTCAGCGCCGCTGCGAGGACGTTGACGAACGCGACGACGACCACGGCTGAGGCGACTGAGAGCGCGAAGCCGAACGCGACGGCGTTACGGACAGGTACAGCGTCGTTCGCCATCGGACGGTCGGAGGTACGCGCCATGCGACG
>JBKHFQ010000006.1:0-19017 GCA_046540135.1 Halobacteriales archaeon | reverse complement strand
GGCGTCCTTTCCTGTAATCGGTTCGTCGCGGAGGTCAACGAGGACGAGGTGGTTGTCGGTACCTCCGCCGACTAGCGTCCAGCCGTCATCCTGTAGCGTGTCTGCGAGTGCGCGGGAGTTCTCGACTATCTGTGCTTGGTACTCGGCGAAATCCTCGGTCTGAGCCTCTGCGAAACAGACAGCCTTCGCGGCGACGACATGCATAAGCGGTCCGCCCTGCGTACCGGGGAAGACGGCGGAGTCAACGTCGCTTGCGTACTCTTCGTCGCATAGTATCATGCCGCCGCGCGGTCCGCGTAACGTCTTGTGGGTCGTCGTCGTCACGAAGTCGGCGTGCGGAACGGGCGAGACGTGTTCGCCCGCCGCGACTAGACCCGCGATATGCGCGATGTCGGCGAGGTGGTAGGCGCCAACCTCGTCGGCTGTTTCGCCGAGGCGTTCAAAGTCGATTTCGCGCGGGTACGCGCTCGCCCCCGTGACGATGATGTCGGGGTCGAAGTCGTGCGCCTGTTCCGCCAGACCGTCGTAGTCGATACGTCCCGTCTCCTCGTCGACGAGGTAGTGCTCAACGTCGTAGAGCTTTCCTGAGAAGTTCGCCGGGTGTCCGTGTGAAAGGTGACCTCCATGGGTGAGGTCCAAGCCGAGGACCCGGTCGCCGGGTTCGAGAACAGAGAGGTAGACAGCCATGTTCGCCTGTGTCCCCGAATGTGGCTGTACGTTAACGTGGTCGGCACCGAAGATTTCGAGGGCGCGTTCGCGGGCTAGGTTCTCAACGTCGTCCATGAACTCGCATCCGCCGTAGTAACGCTCGCCCGGATAGCCTTCGGCGTACTTGTTCGTCATAACGCTCCCCTGCGCCTGCATAACGGCGCGCGAGGCGAAGTTCTCGGACGCTATCATCTCCAGACCGCTCTCCTCGCGTTCGGTTTCACCGCGTATCGCATCGGCGACCTCCGGCGCTGTTTCCTCGATATGTTCCATATCTCAAACTGGTCGAGACACCGCATAAAGCCGTCGGAAGACGTGGGAACTACGTACGCGCGGGTCGAACCTCCGGTGTGGAAACGCGGAAACGGTGGTTCGTCTTCACGGCGTGCGCCGCCGCCGTCGTAGTTGCATCGTTCATCCCGACGAGTACGGCACCATCGACGGCGGCGGAGGCGCACGCGGCTTCGGACGGTCTCTGGCACGCGGCGACGTACGCCGTCCTCGCAGGCACCGGCTTCTACGCCGCGGAACGCGAACGTTGGCTCGTCGTCGCCCTCGGCGTCACCTTCCTCGGTGCTGGGGTCGAAGCGGGGCAAGCGTTCGTAGCGTACCGGACCGCGAGCCTTACGGACGCGGCGGCGAACGGTGCGGGCGTCGCTGTCGCTCTAACGCTCGCCGAGGCACGGCGTCTCACCGTGTAAGCCATCTGAAAGCTTTTTACCTCGGAAACCGACGCACGACTGTGACCGAGACATCCGCGACAGGCGCACCCGCGAAGATGGCTAAAAGGCGTGACGAACTCACGCCGATGATGGAGCAGTACTTCGAACTGTGCGACGAGTACGACGACTGCGTCGTTCTGTTTCAGGTCGGTGACTTCTACGAAACCTTCTGCGAGGCGGCGCGCGACGTATCGCGCAAGCTCGATATTACGCTGACACAGCGCGAGGACTCCTCCGGCGAGTACCCGATGGCAGGTATACCCGTCGACTACGCCGAGTCGTACGTCGAGACGCTGTTGGACGAGGGGTACCGCGTCGCCGTAGCGGACCAGGTACAGGACCCCGACGAGACGACGGGTGTGGTGCGGCGCGCCGTGACGCGCGTCGTGACACCCGGCACGGTCGTGGAGGACGAACTACTCGACGACGACAACAACTACGTCGCGTGTGTCGTGGAGGACAACGAGGGAGACGGGCACGGGGTAGCGTTCATGGACGTCTCGACGGGCGAACTCGTCGCCACGTCGTGTGACGGTGAGACGCTCGCCGACGAGGTCGACCGTTTCGCACCCTCTGAGGCGGTGGCGGCGGACGGTGACGTATTCGACGAGGACTGCATGGTGACGCCTTACGAAGCCTTCGCCCCTGACGAACCGCGCTGTGTCGTCGACGCCTACTTCGGGAACGTCGACGCCCTTCTCGAAGACGACGCCGAGGTGCGCGCTTGTGGGACCTTACTCGCGTACGCCGAGTACACGCGCGGCGAGGAAGGCGAGGACGAGGACCGCGACGACGACCGTCTCGACTACGTCAACCGGCTGAGGAGGTACGACCCGCGCGACCACATGCTCCTCGACACCGTCGCGCTCGAAAGTCTTGAAGTATTCGACAGCAAACGTCAGGGCGACACAGTCTTCGATGTCTTGGATGAAACGTCATGTGCCCTTGGAAGCCGTAAGCTACGGTCGTGGCTCCGGCATCCGCTTCTGGACGAGGACGATATCAAAAAGCGACTCGACGGGGTCGGCGAGCTAAAACGGAGAACGCTCGTGCGCGAGGAGGTCCGGGAACTCCTACGCGATGTCTACGACATAGAGCGTCTCGTCACCCGCGTCTCGCGTGGACGCGCCAACGCAAGAGACCTTCTGGCACTCAAGAACACGCTCGACATCGTGCCCCGCGTCAAGGAAACGCTCGATGATGTCGACTCCCAACTCCTCGCGTCTCTCCGCGACGACCTCGACACGATGGAAGAGGTACGCGGACTCATCGGACGCGCGGTACGTGACGATCCGCCCATCGAAGTCACAGAAGGCGGCGTGATACGCAAGGGGTTCGACGACGAACTCGACGAACTCCGGCGCGTCGAGAACGAGGGGCGCGAATGGGTTGCGTCGCTCGAAGAACGCGAGCGCGAACGGACGGGTATCGACTCGCTCAAGGTCGGCTTCAACAAGGTACACGGATACTACATCGAGGTCACGAACCCCAACCTCGACGACGTGCCCGACGACTACACGCGACGACAGACCCTCAAGAACTCCGAGCGGTTCTACACGCCCGAACTCAAGGAGCGCGAAGACAAGATTCTAAGCGCCGAGGAGCGCGCCGACAAGCTCGAATACAGGCTGTTCAAGGACGTGCGCGACGACGTGGCGGAGGAGGCGGAGCGTATGCAGAAGGTTGCCGAGACGGTTGCGGCGCTCGACGCCCTCGGCGCGCTCGCCGCCGTCGCCGCCGAGAACGGCTACACGCGCCCGGAGTTCGGCGACGAACACCGTGTCGAAGGCGCACGCCATCCGGTCGTCGAACGGTCGGTCGACGAGTACGTCCCAAACGACGCCTCGTTCAAGGACGCGGAGTTCGCCGTAGTGACGGGACCTAACATGTCTGGCAAGTCGACGTACATGCGCTCCGTCGCGCTCGTCAGCGTTCTCGCACAGGTCGGTAGCTTCGTTCCCGCCGACGAGGCGTATCTCGAAATCGTTGACCGTGTCTTTACGCGCGTCGGCGCGAGCGACGACATAGCGGGCGGACGTTCAACCTTCATGGTCGAGATGGTCGAACTCGCCGATATACTCCACAACGCGACGCCGCGTTCGCTCGTTCTCCTCGACGAGGTGGGTCGAGGAACGAGTACCGCGGACGGTCTTTCTATCGCACGCTCGGTTACCGAGTTCATCCACGATGAGATAGGCGCTAAGACGATGTTCGCCACACACTACCACGAACTCACCGAAACCGCGGACGAACTCAACGGCGTCCGTAACCTTCATTTTGCCGCCGACCGCCGCGACGACGACATGGTCTTTCTCCACGAGGTCGTCGACGGCGCGGCGACGGCGTCGTACGGAATCGAGGTCGCGCGGATGGCTGGCGTACCCGAAGATGTCGTAGAGCGGGCGAACGAACTCGTCGACGGAGGCTACGGAGAGGAGACGGACGACAAAGGTCTAAGACAGACACGTCTCGACGGTTCGGTCGAGATGGGGACGGCGACAGACGCCGCTACGAACGGAGACGCGGCGAACGGAACCGAAGAGGGGCGCGACGAAGGCGGCGCGAAAACGGAGACGGACGGCGAAGACGCCGTAATAGAAGAACTGGCGCGCGTCGACACCGCAAACACGACGCCAATAGAGGCGCTGAACATACTGAACCGGCTCACCAACGAGGTCGATGATACGTAAGCTAGACGAAGAGACGGTAGAACTAATCGCGGCGGGAGAGGTTGTCGAGAACCCCGCGAGCGTCGTCAAGGAACTCGTCGAGAACTCTCTCGACGCCGGCGCGTCATCGGTAGATATCGAGGTCGAGAACGGAGGTATCGACCGCGTAGCCGTCGCCGACGACGGTCGCGGCATGGACACCGAAAACGCGAAGCGGGCTTTCGAGAGGCACGCCACGAGCAAGATTCAGGACGCCGACGACGTTCCGGAGGTCGACACGCTCGGCTTCCGCGGCGAGGCTCTTCCGAGCATAGCACGTGTGGCGCGCGTCGAGATGGTGACAAAGAACGACGGCGTCGGAGCGACACGTGTCGTGACGGGTGTGGGCGTCGACGAGGAACGCGTTGAGGAAACCGGACGGGGGCGCGGGACGACCGTCGAGGTAACACGCCTTTTCGAGACGACGCCCGCACGCCGGGAGGCGCTTTCGTCGCCTAAACGGGAGTTTCGACGCGTCTCACGTCTCGTGACGCGTTATGCGCTCGCACATCCCGGCGTCGGTTTCACGCTCGCACACGACGGAAACGAGGTTCTGAATACGTCGGGTTCGGGCGACCCCGTCGACGCGCTATACGCCGTCTACGGGCGTGATGTCGCGTCACGCGCTACGCGTTTCTCGTACGAGGACGAACACGGACGCGTAGCCGTCGAAGGCGCTCTCGTGAAGCCGTCGGAAACGCGGTCGAACGCGCGCCACGTGTACACGTCTGTCAACGGTCGGGCGCTTGACGACGAGACGGTGCGTGGCGCGACGGTCGACGGGTACGGCACGCTCCTGCCGAAGGACCGTTACCCCGTCGCCGTTGTGCGCGTCGACGTACCACCCGAACGCGTCGACGTTAACGTCCATCCTGCAAAAGAGAAGGTGCGTTTCGTCGACGAAGACGCCGTGCGGCGCGTCGTATCGACGGCGGTACGGGACGCCCTGACGAACGAGGACCTAACACGACGCGCCGAGATGGAGCTGGACGCACCCGTCGGCATCGAAACGTCGGGCGACTCGGCGTTCGCCGACGCCAAGGTCATCGGTCAGTTCCGTGACCTGTACCTCCTGTGCGAGTCGGGCGACGACCTCCTCGTCGTCGACCAGCACGCCGCGCACGAACGCGTCAACTACGAGGAGTTACGCGCCGAGTTCAACGGTTCGGTACCGTCTGCCGAACTCGACGAGGCGGTGACGGTCGACCTGTCGCCCGACGAGGCGGCGGTTGTCAAGGAGCGCCGCGACGCACTACACGCCAACGGCTTCCGGGTCGAGGAGTTCGGCGGAGGTCTGTACCGCGTCCGCGGCGTCCCCGCACCGATGGGACGCGTCGGCGACACCGAACTCGTCCACGATGTCCTCGACCGTTTCGTGGCTGGCGAGGAGGTCGACCTACGAGACGAGGTTCTGAAGGACGTTGCGTGCCATCCGTCGCTCAAGGCGGGCGACGAACTCAACCGAGAGGAGGCGACCGAACTCGTCCGTGCGCTCGGAGAATGCGAACAGCCTTTCGCGTGTCCGCACGGACGGCCGACTGTACTCTCGGTGAACGAGCGCCGTATAGCCGAGGGGTTCGAACGCGGCGGGGTGCGTCTGTGAACAACGGCGCGGACACGACCGACGACGAGAAACAACGACTCCGTGAGACCTACGACACCATAGCCTCGTCGTTCGACAAGACGCGCAACGAACCGTGGGACGATGTCGGCGAGTTCGTCGAAGGGCGCACCGGTTCGGTCGCGCTTGACCTCGGATGCGGAAACGGACGTCACCTCGCGCCCCTGCGGGAACGTTTCGACGTTGCCGTCGGTCTTGACTTCTCGTGCGAGATGCTCGCGCTGTGCGATGCACCCGTCGTACGCGGCGACCTGTCGGCGCTTCCGTTCCGCGCGTCGTGCGCCGACCTCGTTCTGTGCATCGCCGCGCTCCACCACCTACCGACGCGCGACGAGCGTCTTGACGCCCTCGATGAGATAGGGCGGGTACTCCGCGAAGACGGCGAGGCGCTCGTCTCCGTCTGGGCTATCGAACACCCCAAGTTCGACGGCGAGCGCGACGAGATACGTGCCGCGGATGGCGACTTCTACGTCCCTTGGAAACGCGGCGGCGAGGAACGCGATAGATACTACCATATACACGACCGCGAGGCTTTCGAGGGACTCGTCGATAGCTCGTCGCTTTCGGGCGATATATGGGAGTCGGACGGAAACTACTACGCGCGTCTGAGTCCGACCGGCTAAGGCTTTTGCGGCGCGGGAGCGTAACCGTCGCATGGACTACCGTCTAGGCTTCGAGTCCCTTGACGAGTCCGATGAGGTCAAGCGGGAGTCGGTCGATGTACAGGGAACACTACCCGACTGGCTGAACGGGGTGCTACTACGCAACGGTCCCGGTATGTACGAGAACGGCGGCGCGAGCGTCAACCACTGGTTCGACGGTATGGCGATGCTCCACAGATTCGAGTTCGACGGAGCGGAGGACGAGGTGCGGTACACGTCGCGTTTCCTACGCACCGACGCGTATGAGGGGATGCGCAAAGGCGAAGTACGTCGTAGCGAGTTCGCCACGGACCCGTGCGCAGGCGTCTTCGGGCGTTTCTTCTCCTACTTCGCCGCGCCCGAACCGACGGACAACGCATCCGTCAACGTCGTAAAGAAGGACGGAACCTTCCGCGCCATAACCGAGACGACTATGCCCGTCGAGTTCGACCCCGAGACGCTTGAAACGCTCAACGTACCGGACGAACTCGACGACCTTGGACAGATAACGACTCCGCACCCACACACCGACCCCGAGACGGGCGAACGGGTCAGCTACGTCACGCGTTTCGGTCTCAGAAGTTCGTACCGCGTCTACGTCGAGGACGGCAACGGGCGCGACGTTATCGCCGAGATAGAGCGCGACGAACCCGCGTACATGCACAGCTTCGCGCTCACGCCGGGTTACGTCGTACTCGCCGAGTTCCCCTTCGTCGTCAGCCCTCTGAAGATACGTTTCGGAAACGACACGGTGGCGGAGTCGTACGACTGGAAGCCCGACCGCCGTACGCGTTTCACCTTCGTTGACCGCTCGACCGGCGAAGTCGTCACCTCGCCCGAAACTGAGCCGTTCTTCGCATTCCACCACGTCAACGCGTACGAGGAAAGCGACGGAGTCGTGCTGGATATAGCGGCTTACGACGACCCTTCCGTAGTCGAAGACCTGTACCTTGGCTCCCTGCGCGACGAACCCCCTCTGCGTATGCCCGCCGCGGAACTCCGCCGTTACCGTGTCAACATCGACGCCGAAACGGTGGAGAACGAGACGGTCTATGGCGGTTCGTTTGAACTTCCGCGCGTCCGCGACGACAGGGACGGACTCCCGTACAGATACGCATACGGTGTCGGACACCGTAACGTCCCGCCGCGCGAGTTCCCTAACCGTCTGGTAAAGGTGGATACGCGCGAACGCGAGACGGTCGTCTGGGAGGAGGAGGCGACCTACCCTAGCGAACCGGTCTTTGTACCCGACCCCGACGGAACGGACGAGGACGACGGCGTCGTGGTTTCGGTCGTCCTCGAACCCGACGAGGAGGCGTCGTTCCTACTCGTCCTCGATGCGGCGACGTTTGAGGAAACAGCACGCGGACGAGTCGAACGTCACGTGCCACACGGATTCCATGGAAGCTTCTACCGACGACGCGTTTAATAGGCAGGGGGACGAACGCCGAATATGGACTCGACGGCGTTCGAGGAACAGGTCCGCGACCTACCGTGCGACGCGAAGCTCGTCTTCGTCGTACTCGAAAAGCGCGGACCGTTCACGCAGGACGAGATTACCGAGGAGACGTACCTGTCGGAGGAGGAAGCGGTGTACGCACTCGCGGTTCTCGAAGACCGCGGCATGGTCGAGAAACACGAGCACGCCGGCGAGGAGATATACGAGGTCAGCCGTCCGACATAGCGTCGTAGACGGCGTCGACATCCGCGCTGACTTCCTCGCGTAGCCTTCCTTCGGAGATATCCAAGACACGTATCGCTTCGGCGGTGTAGTCGATGGTGGTACCGAAAGGACCCACGTCGATCCTGAGGGTCAGCGCCACGTCGTCCGCGTAACGGCGCGCCGTCTCCGCGTAGTCGAAGCATCCGTCGAGCGCCGCGTGTGCCTCCTCACGGTCGTAGACATCGACGACGGCGTCCCAGAACCTCTCCTCATCGGACTCAACGATGGGTGCGACCGCTTCGGACATACGCCGGAGACGGTCGGCGAGTTCGTCCGCCATACGTCGGCGGTCGTCGTCGGTACCTTGGAAGTTGGCGTAGAAAGCGTCGGAACTAAGATAGTCGTCAAGGCGTTCGTCAGGGTCGTCGCCGGCGGCGCAGTCGACAACGATGCCGAACTTGCGCTCAAAGGACCGTCCAACAGCGTCCGTTTCGCGCCGCGCGACAGGGAGCGTCGCCTTCCTCGCCGGCTTGCTCACGAACGACGGGAAGCCGACGGCGTTGAGCGGCTGGATCTCGTCGGTTACGTAGCCGTACATGCTGTCGATATATTCGTCGAACTGCTCGCGCACCGGTTCCTCGGTCATGGCATAATTATTATGGGCATGGGGGAAAGTGGTAGTACCGAAACCGAGACGGGTATGTAGTTCAGCCCGGCAGAACGACCGGACGGAGCCTCAAGGGGTGTGAGTCCGCGCGGCGCACCTCGGTTCCCCGTTCCGGAAAGACTGGGGTTCAAATCCCCACATACCCAGTCCGAGGTTACACGTATACAACTTAAACCTCAGTCAGACGTTCGTCACACCTAGGCGGACGAAGGCTCCTCCGCGGGCGAGGGCGGTTCGTGCGTGCCGAACTCCGGATGTGTTTCTTCCATCCAGACGTAGACAACCGCGCCGGAGACTAGCATCAGGACGCCGACGACGTGGAAAGCGGCTTCGACCGACGCAACCGTCATTACGCCGCCGATGAGTATCGCACCGACGCCATAGCCTGCGTCTCGCCACATGCGGTAGACGCCCATGCCCGTCGCGCGCCAGGATGGGTGGCAGGCGTCGCCGGGGACGGTCATGAGATTGGGGTAGAGGAGTGCCATGCCTACGCCCGACGCCGCGGAGAGGACGGTCCACGCGACGTATCCGTCGACGGCAGTTATGCCGAGAACGCCGACGCCCGCGACGAACATGCCGACGACGACGGGTGGCTTGCGTCCTATACGGTCGGCGAGTCCGCCCGTCGCTATCTGTAGGAAGTACGCGGCGCTGTGGACGCCGACGACGAAGCCGACGGCGTCAATTGGAAGTCCTTCGGCGGTGAGGTAGATAGGAAATGCTATCCAGACGAGCGTGTCGACGAAGTTTTCGACGTGTCCCGCCTGCGCCGCCGCGAACAGGGTCCGGTCGCCGTACGTCGCACGCCTCAGGACGTCCCAGAAAGGCAGGTCGGCGTCGTGGTGGTCGTCATCGCCCTCTGAGAGCGCGTACTGAGCCGTCTCGCGTACGAGGAAGACAGAGGCAAGGAGTGCCACGACGACCACGGCGGCGAGGAAGTAGAACGGCTGAGGGCGGAGCGCCGTACTCGCCGCGATGACGCCCGTGAGCCATGCGCCGACCGCGACGCCCGTATAGCCGAACGCCTCGTCGATACCGACGGCGAGTCCGCGCTGTTCGGGACCTGCGAGGTCTATCTTGGCGTTTATCGCCATGCTCCAAGTCAGCGCTTGGTTGACGCCGAGGAGGACGTTACCGGCGGTTATCCACCACCAGTTGGGCGCGTAGATGAGTATGACAGGAAGGGGGAGCGCCGTCAGCCATCCCGCGACAAGAACGGGCTTGCGCCCGTAGTCCTCTCCCCACTTTCCGGCGTAGAGGTTGAGGAGAGCCTTGACGAAGCCGAACGAGACGACGAAGGAGCCGATTACGAGGAACGACTCGACGCCGAAGAGTTCGTCGCCGAGGATGGGGACTACGGTGCGCTCGCTACCGAGCGTCAGCCCTGTGGCGAAGACGAGCGCTACGTGGAGCGAGAACTGCCCGGCGTGCTTACGTATCCCTTGTTCGAGTTCTTTCGCGGAGGTCATTCCGCGGCGCAGTTGTTGGGTCCTGCTTCGAGTTCCTCTATCTCGTCGTCGCCGACCTCCTCCGCGCCCGCGTTGATGCGTTTTATCCGCTCAAAGTTGGGCGGCTGTTGGGGCACGTCGTTTGCGAGGGTACAGATGAACTCGTCGCGCGGACGACACAGACCGTTGTTGCGCTCCTCGACCTCGCTCATCCGCGCAGTATACGGCGGGTTCGGGGTGTCAGGATGGTGCGCCGGGAGGACGAGCGGGTCGCCGTCACGGTCAACAAGACGCGTGAGCGAACCGTACAGCGTCTCTGCGTTTTCACGTACGTCGGCATCCTCAATCCCGGCGTCGACGCCGAGTTCGACGCGTCCGACGGTGTCGTGGAACAGCGTGTCGCCCGTCAGGAGGACCTCGTCCTCGGTCGCGTCCTCGTTACGGACGGCGTACGAGACAGTTCCCGGCGAGTGCCCCGGAGTGCCGACAACCTCAACGACGACGTTACCGACGCCGAACTCGTCTCCGTCCCCGACGGGCGTCGCGTCGACGCCAAGGTCGTCGGCTGGGTGTAGGTGGTACGGGGCGCCGACGCGCTCGGCGAGTTCGCCCCCTCCCGAAACGTGGTCAGCGTGTGCGTGTGTGTCGAAGACACCGACGACTGTCGCGCCCTGTCGGTCGATGACTTCCTCGTACTCGTCGATGTAGCTTGACGGGTCGAAGACAGCCGCCTCGCCGTCGGAGATTACGATGTGAGAAAGACAGCCGGTTCCCGGACGTGCGACCTGTACGACCGTCGCGTCAAGTTCGGCGTCGACATCTGCCGTCCTGTGTACGCGGCTCCATCCGACCATTCCGTCAGCGAGAGTCGTCGCCTCGTACCCCATTTGGCGCATGAGTTCGGCGGCGTCGGCGGCGACCTTCCCGACACCACAGACCGTTACCACCTCGCCCTCCGGTAGTTCGGCGAGCGCGTCGGCGGCGGCTTCGTCGTCCTCCTTGAGTTCGTCGTAGACATCGACGTTCTTGCTTCCGGGTACGTGCCAGTTCTCGTACGAGTCGGCGTGGCGTACGTCAACGACTGTCAGGTCGTCGTCGCCGAGGCGTTCGTCAAGTTCGTCCGGCGTCGTCTGCGTTTCTGCCATCGTTGGTCTTTGCCGACGCGCAACAATATACCGTTCGCCGGTTATAACCGGAAATCGTTTGTTGTCGGAGACGTAGGTCGAGTATGTACGAGGCGACGTTCAGGCTGAAACACGACTGTACCTACCGCGACCTGTCGGAACGTTTCCCCAAAGCGACGGTGCGCGAGTGGTACCACAGCGACTGTCAGGTTCTGGAAGCCACAGCACCCGAAGCGTCTGCGGACGCGTTGGTAGACGAAGTCGGGTCGATAGGCGATGTCCTACAGGTAACGCGCGACGGTGGCGGGGTACAGGTCGTCGCACAGTCGTGCGAGTGCTCCGACGACGCCGTCGTCTCCTCGTTCGGCGAACATGGATGCGTACACGTGCCGCCGACGGTCTACCGCGATGGATGGGAGCGCTACACGGTCGTCGGCTTCGAAGAGTCGGACGTGCGCGGTCTTCTGAACGAACTCGACGAAGCGCGCCATGTGAACGTCCTAGCGAAGAAACACGTCGAGGAGCGTCGACTGTCCCGCGCACGTGGCACGCTGTTTCCGGTCGACCGTCTCTTCGCCGACATGACGGAGCGACAGATAGAGGCGTTGAGCGTAGCCCTCGACAGCGGCTACTACGACGAACCGCGCGGCGCAAGCGTCGAGGAGATGGCGCGTGAGACGACGGTGGCGCGCGCGACGTTCGAGGAGCATCTGCGCAAGGCGGAGAACCGCGTCCTTTCGAACGTCGGCGGCTTCGTGCGTCTCATGAGCGAGACGGAGACGGAAGCGGGTCTGCGCAGGAACGCGCCCGCCGACGACTAACCGACGAACTCCAGCACGCGGTCGGCGAAGAGGTCGGGCTTTTCGGCGTGGACGAAGTGACCCGCGCCGCCCACGGTTTCGAGTTCGACGTGCGCGTCGTAGCAACGCGTCGAGTCGTCGAACGCCGAGACCGTCACGCATCCGTCGTCGCGTCCCGCGACTAGAAGCGTCGGCACGTCTATGCCGCGTACCCGCATGGCGTCGACGGGCTTCGAGAGTACGTCGTCGAAGAAGGCGCGGTAGTAGAGGAGAGCCGCCTCGACGGTATCGCCCTCGCGGAACGTCTCCTTGACCTCTTCGAGACGGTCGGCGTAGTCCCAACCGGGCGACCACGTCGACCAGAGGCGTTCGACCAGCGCGAAGTCGTTCGCGCGCAACGCCTCCTCCGCAAGACCCGGTATCTGAAAGAACGTCATGTACCAGCTACGGAGCGCCTGCGACGGGTGTCTGTCGAGAGCCTCGACGAAGTCAGGCGGGACGGACGCAACGACGGCGTCACCGATTATCGAGGGGTCTAGCCTGCTGACCGCGGTGAGCGCGACGGCGCCCCAGTCGTGTCCCACGACGAGAGGGTCGTCTGCGTCGAGGGCGTTCAGAAGGGCGATAACGTCGCCGCCGAGCGCCGTCACGGAGTAGTTCGAGGCTTCAAGCGGCGGTGTCTCCGTGCCGCCGTATCCGCGCATGTACGGCGCGACGGCGGTGTATCCGGCGTCCGCGAGGCGTTCCATAACGGGCTCGAACCCGCGTGGGTCGTCGGGGAATCCGTGCAGGAGGAGGGCAAGACGGTCGCCGTTACCGGCGCGTAACGCGTCGAAGTCAAGCGTCTGTGTCCGGACTGTCGTCTCATCCATATGCGTTGTTCAGACGCGTCCCTATTATATCTGAGCGTCAACCGAGCGTCGGTTGACACAACTTATATACGCTGAGAATAGTAGATGGTACGAAGAAAGAGATGGAAAGACGTACCTTCCTCAGTTCTGTTGCCGCCGCCGCGTGCGCGTCGTCCGTAGGCGTAGAACGCGTCCGCGGTCAGACCGAGAGCGAGGAAGATGAGTCGGGCGGCTGGACGTTACTTCCGTACGACGAAAAGAGGAGACGCGTCAACCCGGACGGCGCGGGTCTCCCCGAAGGTCTTGCAGGGGTTGAGGAGGTCTGGAAGTTCGACGCCGAGGGTGCGACCCGCCCCGTCGTCTCAGGCGGGACGGCGTACATCGGTACGCACGACGGCGTTACGGCTGTCGATACACTCACCGGCGAGGAGGTCTGGAGCTACGAAACTGAGGGCGAGGTGCGTCAGTCTCCCGCGTTCTACGACGGTACCGTCTATGCGGGGACGAGCGAGGGAAGCATGGTCGCAGTCAACTCACGGAACGGCGAGGAGGTCTGGTCGGTAGGTCTGGACGGCACGGTTACGACATCCCCCATGGTAGCGGGCGTTGACCTATTCGTCGGAACCGAGAGGGAGAACATCCTGTACTGCCTCGATATCTCCGACGGAGAGGAGAAATGGAGCTACGCGACACGTGTATCCCCGGTGGTCCCGCCCGCCGTTATGGAGGAACGCGTCATCTACGTTGACGGAGCGCTTGTCTTCGCACTCAACCGTTTCGACGGCGAGGAGGAGTGGCATACACATAACGGAGGGACCCTGTCGGAGGTCGTCATAGGTGAGACGCGTGCATACACCATCGACGGCGGTACCATCTACGCACAGCGTCTCAGTAACGGGGTCGAGAGATGGTCAAAGACCGTACGCGGCGAAATCGTTGGTGGCGCTGTGCTACAGGGAACGACGATGCACGTCGCCACCGACTCGGGTTTCATGTACTCGCTCGACCTCAACAGCGACGGCTGGACGGAGTGGAAAAAGGAGTTTACGGGAGGGTTCATCGGTAGCCCGGTTCTCGTGGACGGCGTCCTTTACGGCGTCACACTCGAAGGCGAGGAAGGGCGTCTATACGCGGTCGACCCCTCAAACGGCGAGACGCTCGGCGAGTACATCATCGGAAACGAACAGGTCGAACAGGACGGGGACGATGAGATAGAGGGTATGGATGTCGAACTCACCGATGGACCTACGGTCACGGGAGCAAACGCATACGTCGTCGGCGAAGAAGGTCTACGAGCCTTCGGGGACGAGGAAGAGGTACCACCGACGGCATCCTTCGAAGTATCGCCCTCCTCCCCGGACCCCGGCGACACCGTCACGTTCGACGCGTCGGGGAGCTCGTCAGGGAGCGCGCCTATAGATACGTACGAATGGCGTTTCAGCTCCGACGCAGAGGAGTTTTCGGGCGCTGGCGAGACGTACGAGGAAGACTTTGAGGAGGAACGTAACTGGACCGTTTCGGTCACAGTAACCGACGAGGACGGGCTATCGGACACGGCGACCAAGGAGATGAGCGTAGGTGGCTCTGCTTCGGAGGGTACGGAGGAAACCGTCGAGAGCGCGAACGAGACTGTCCCTACAAAACCTTCCCCCGAACCGGGCTTTCTCGGAGGTGTGAGCGACACGGTCTTCCTCGCCCTCGGCGCCCTCGGTGCGGTAGTCTCGGCGCTCGGCTTCTCCGCCTACTGGCGTATGGAGCCCGAACGCGAGAAGCTCCGTAGACGGAACAAGAACGGTGGTCTTTGCCACGACTGCGGTGCTTCGGTCAAGCCGGACGAGGATGCCTGCGGCGTCTGCGGCTCCAAACTCAGCCACCGAGACCAAGAGTAATGACGCAGGGGCGCGTACCGTCGCCCATGACGGAAGGTCTTGAGTACACAGACTTTGTCAAGAAGGACGACAAACCCGGCGAAGACGAGCTTGTCTGCGAGTTCTACCTGAGACACGTCGAAGACGTTGGATTCGACTGGTCAGCCGGTGCGGTCGCCGCTGAGTCCTCGATAGGGACTTGGGACCCCAACCTGACGACGATGAACGACGAGATACGCGACATGGGGGCGCGCGTCGTGGAGACGGACACGGATACGGGCGACGGTGAAAACGACGGTACCGCGCGTGTCGCGTATCCGCCGGAGCTTTTCGAGGGGGGAAGCATACCTCAGATACTCAGCTCCATCGCGGGCAACGTCTTCGGTCTAAGCGAGGTTGTCAACCTACGTCTCGAAGATGTCAGTTTCCCGCCGGCGCTCGTCGAGAGCTTCGCGGGTCCGGCACTCGGCTACGAGACTGTCAAGTCACGCGTCGGCGCGGACGAACGTCCCGTTGTGGGAACCATCGTCAAGCCGAAGCTGGGTCTGCACGCCGACGAGCACGCCGAGGTGGCTTACGAGGGATGGGTCGGTGGATTGGACGTCGTCAAGGACGACGAAAACCTCGCCGACATGAGCTTCAACGGCTTCAAGGAGCGCGTCAAGACGACCTTGGACAAAAAACACGAGGCGGAGGACGAGACGGGCGAGCGCAAGCTCTACTTCCCCAACATCACAGCGCCCGCAGACGAAATGAAGAGGCGCGCCGACACAGTCCTCGAAAACGGCGGTGACTACGTCATGGTTGACATACTCACCACAGGATGGGGCGCGTTACAGGAGATACGCGACCACGTCGGCGATGACATCGGTATACACGGTCACCGCGCCGGGCACGCCGCCTTCACACGTCTCCCGTACCACGGTGTCTCGATGCTCGCCGTCGCCAAGTTTGCGCGTCTCTGCGGCGTCGACAACCTCCACGCGGGCGCGGTCGTGGGTAAGATGGAGGGCGGGCGCGAGGAGGTCGTGGAGATATACGACTTCCTGCGCTCCGACTGGGGGGTCGAGACGACCATCCCTGTCGCGTCTGGAGGTCTACACCCCGGAGTCGTGGACGACGTGGTCGATATACTCGGCTCCGACACCGTCGTACAGGCGGGTGGAGGTGTACACGGACATCCCGACGGAACGCGAGCAGGCGGGCGTGCGATGCGCGATGCGGCGGAGGCTGTTGCGGAAGGTGTGTCCGTCGAGAAACGCGCGGAGGAGAGTGAGGCGCTCGCAACGGCGCTCGAAAAATGGGGAACGGAATGAAGTTCGAGGTCAGGTCCGTCGACATCGGCACCGAGACGCCGATGGTTCTACTGCACCGTGACGACGCCGACGAACTGGGAGCGAACCCTCTTGACAGGATAGTGATACGGTCGGAGCAGGAGACGGAGACGGGTATAGTCGAGGTAACCGAGAAGCTCGTCGAAAAAGGCGTTCTCGGCGTGACGGAGCGCCTACAACACCTGCGCGGCGAGGTTGACGTCACCCTTGCGCCGCATTCGGGTTCCGTCGACTGTATACGGAACAAGCTCGAAGACAAGGAGCTCGAAGACGACGAGATACGTAGAATCGTTAGGGATATCGAGAGAAACGCCCTCAACGACATCGAACTCGGCGCGTACGTCTCGGCGATATACGCCAACGGTCTCTCTATGTCGGAGACGCTGTCGCTCACCGAGCATATGACGGAGGTCGGTGAGACGATGGAGTGGAACGACGGCGTAGTGGCGGACAAGCACTCGATAGGCGGCGTCGCGGGCAACCGGGTCACGCCCGTCGTGGTGCCTATCGTCGCCGCCGCAGGGGCTAAGATACCCAAGACTTCGTCGCGCGCGATTACGTCGCCCGCGGGAACCGCGGACACAGTCGAGGTATTCTGCGACGTTAAGTTCTCTAAGGAACGTATAGTCGAGATAGTTGAGGAGACCAACGGCTGTATGATATGGGGAGGGTCGGTCGACCTATCACCCGTCGACGACCGTATCATACGCGCCGAACATCCGCTTTCGCTCGACCCCGAAGGACAGGTGATAGCGTCGGTCCTCTCGAAGAAGAAGAGCGTGGGGTCAACCCACCTCGTCCTCGACATACCGTACGGCGAGGGTGCCAAGGTCCAGGATCTTTCCGAGGCGCGCGAACTTGCACAGGACTTCAAACGCGTCTCCAAGCATCTCGGCGTACGGACCGAGTGTACGATCACACGGGGCGGAGCACCGGTGGGACGCGGTATCGGTCCGGTACTCGAAGCCCGCGATGTCCTCGGCGTACTGAACGGAGAAGGACCAGACGACCTTCGTCTGAAGAGTCTCCGTCTCTCCGAGATACTGCTCGAAATCTGCGGTATCGACGGTTCGCCGTCGCGTATCCTCGACTCCGGCGATGCGCTCGAAAAGTTCCTTGAGATAGTCGAGGCGCAGAACGGGGACCCCAACGTGACCCGCGACGACCTCGTGCCTGGTGATGAGACGTACAGGTTCGAGGCGGACCGGTCCGGCTACGTGACGCATATCGACAACGAGCTCGTGAGTAGCGTGGCTCGCAGGGCGGGTGCTCCCCACGACAAGAGAGCAGGAATCTATCTTGAGTCAGGCATCGACGAAGAGGTGTCACGGGGAGACGTTCTGTTTACCGTGCATGCCGAAAACCGCGAGAAGCTCGAGGAAGCGCGTGAGTTCGCCGAGTCGCGTCGCCCTATCCGTGTCGGCGACCGAAGCGAGTCGTTGGTCGAGCGCGTGTAGCGGGGAAACGTTTCTTTCGGACGCGTCCGTAGCCGACCTATGGATGTCGACGAGACCGTACGGAAGATAGAGAGCGTCGAGATACAGGGCGCGACCAACGTCGCCGAGGCGGGGGTGCGTCTCCTGAAAGTGGTTGTCGAAGAAGGGGCGTCGGAGGACCGCGTCGACGAGGTCGCCAACCGTCTCAAGAGGGCGCGTCCGACGGAGCCTTTCCTGTTCAACTGTATACGGGTCGCACGCTCGACGGGCGAGTACGACCGCGTTCTGGAACAGATAGACGCGCGAGAAGAGATAGACGCAAACGGTGCGCCCCTCGTCGACGAGGACGATATCGTCTACACCCACTGCCACTCGTCGTCGGTTACGTCGGTTCTCGAAGCAGTTGCCGACGAACGCAAGTTCCGGGCGCGCGTCACCGAGACGCGACCGCTCTACCAAGGGCGTGAGACAGCGCGCGAACTCGCCGGCGCGGGCATCCCGGTGCGTTTCTACGTCGATTCGGGTGCCCGTATAGCTCTGCGCGAGGCGGACGTCATGATGATAGGTGCGGACGCTGTCCTACAGAACGGCAAGGTCATCAACAAGATAGGTAGCGAGATGTTCGCCGAGGTCGCGCAGGGCTACGGCGTGCCGGTCTACGTCGTCACCAACTCATGGAAGTACGACCCCATGTCGAGCTTCGGATACGAGACGGAGATAGAGAGACGTGCTGAGGAGGAGGTCTGGGGAGGACCTCCCGAAGGCGTCGAGGTGGTCAACTACGCGTTCGAACGTATAGCTCCGGAGAAGGTGGACGGTATCGTCTCCGAACTCGGCGTCCATCCCCCCGACGAGTTCGTCGACGCGGTCGCTGACGCCTACCCTGAACTGACCGAGACTGTGACGGGGTAGCTACGCGATACCGCTCTGTAGGTCGTCGTCCTCGTCGCGCTCGGTCTCGCGCAATGCGAACTCAACGAGTTCGACGTACGCTTCGCCGACCGAGTATCCACGGTTCTCGGCGTACTCCTCTACCTTTTCGTGTATCTCGCCGGGTATCTCAACCTGTGGCATACAGGAACTACAGACCGACTCCTGATATATCCGTCGCCCCAGAAGATATAGCGCCTTGCGGTTTACGTGACCGTTTCACGGCAGAAGTCTGTAGACGTACTTCTCGTACTTCTCGCGGACGCGGTCGCCCCAGTTGTGAGTATACGTCTCCAAGATATCGCCGCCGGTGTCGCCGCGGAGGTAACGGACGAGAGCGTCGTCGCCCGACGCGTCGCGCATGTACGTCGTGAAGAAGTGTCTGCAGTAGTGCGGCGTCACGTTCTGTTTCATGTCGTTCTCCGGCGACCACCAGCCGTAGTCGCGGGTGTACTTGCGCATCGTCTCGGCGACCGCCTCGGAGGAGAGCCTA
>JBKHFQ010000005.1:0-19791 GCA_046540135.1 Halobacteriales archaeon | reverse complement strand
CCGACGGCGCGGAGCCGGTCGCCGACGGCGTCCTGGAGGTAGTCGACGAGGTCCTCGTACGCGGCCTCCATGTGTGAGAAGCCTTCACATAGAGATAGGGACGATACTCCGTTTAACGTTTTTGGTCACCGTCCGGTCGGACCGGCGGTCGGCCCACCGCGTGACCGAGGCCGACGGTCGGGGTCGACGCTGCGACAGTGAACCGGCTGCGGCGGTGCGAACGGAAATATTCATGGTCGGGGCCGGGATACACCCGAACGCGCCTCGGTAGCTCAGCCTGGTAGAGCGCGTCATTGGTAATGACGAGGTTCCCGGGTTCAATTCCCGGCCGAGGCTTTCTCGCCGATTAGCTCTCGATAAGCTCGTCTTCACCGTCGTGTACGTACCGGTACAGGGCGAGTTCCCCGCCCTCGACCTCGACGTACGTGTTGTGGACCGGGGCGGTCGACTTCCACGAACCCGTATTTGCGGCGACGTTGTCGTGGTGGACGTACGGCGCGTGCGTGTGTCCGTAGACGAGCTTGTCGGCGTCGATTCCGTTGAGGTAGGCGTGTGCCCGTCTCTCACGTCTGGGGTAGGAGCGCGCTTCGGACGCCCCTCCATCCGTGCGTAGACGCGTCTTGATACCGCCGACCACGTCCCGGAACCCTGCCACGAACGGGTCCTTTCTCCCCCGCGTTGGGTCTATCTCACCCCTGTCGCCCGCGCCGGAAAGGTACCTTGACAGGCGCTGGGAGTGGAGACTGTCAAAGCCGTCGCCGTGCGTGAAATGTATACGCGTCCCGTCTTGGTCGAGCGTGTAGCTCTCACGCAGGTCGATTTCGTACCGCGAGGGGTCAAGCTGGTCAAGGTAGAGGTCGTGGTTCCCTAGGACGAGGCGGACAGGGACGGCGTCGGCGAGACTTTTCAGGAGATTGAGCGTGTCGGATGTCTCCCACGCCACGCCGAACGGGTCCCTGCGTACCATGTCCCATAGGTCGCCCACCAGAACCACCTCGTCTACCGAACCCCTGTCCTCGTAAACCTCGCCGAGGAAGGCGTTGAAAGCCTCGTCGTCGGAGTTCTGCGCGCCGAGATGTACGTCACCCACAGCGATAATCCGGCTCATGTACTCTGTTCGTTCCCGTGTACGGGTCTGACGCAGATAATCCTTCCGTGTGGCTTGGGAACCCGGCACACGGCGGTACGTCGGGTTTAGATGAGCGTGAGGAGCCACGAAAACAAGCCTGAGAAGAGAACGAGGAACAGGAGAACGGGGACGGCTCTGAGAGCGACGTTGCGCTTCGGCAGGTAACGAGCCTTGTTCGACCAGTTGGCGACGGAGCCGCCCACCTGAAACGGTGCGAACAGGTCACGGCGACGTAACGGCTCCGACGACTCGACGAGTTTTACCATCCAGTCCCTGAACTGTCTCAGGTCAGGGTGGTCGATGTCGTCGCGGGTTATCTGTACGTTTATCTCGGTGTTGTACTTGAAGGCTATCTGCGTGATGTTCGCGGAGCCGAGGATACACGTCGGGTTCGGACCGTCGCGTATGTAGAGCTTCGCGTGAAGCCCCCGCGGCTGTTTGTATATGCGGACTTGGTCGTCGTCGTCCATACGCCAGAGGTCGTTCGCAATCCGGGGCGAGAACTGGTCGGAAGCGGGGCTAACGACCACGATTAGCTCGTTATCCTCTGATCTCTCAAGGAAGGACTCTATGTCGTCACATATCGCGTCGTATCCCTGGTACGTGAAGTAGCCGCTGACGAGGTAGATGGTGCCGTCGCCGTCGAACAGCCTCGACAGCGCTTCCTTGAACCTTACCTCGGAGCTGTTCGTGTCCAGAAGCCTGAGTCCCGTTTCGCCGTCGTTTCGGTTCATCGACGGGTTTACACCGTGTACGCCTATTGAAGTTGGGGTGCGCTGTGTCCGGCACGCCGGGTCATTCCTCGTCAGTGCTGTCGTGCTTCCCCGAACCTTTGGCGAAGCCCGCGTCGTCGGCGCGTGACTCGTGGATCTCGAAGACGCCGTCCGAGAACATCTCCTCCCTTTCATCGCCACCCTCCTCCCGCCTTCTCTCGTCCCTCTCGAACAGGTATGCGAAGAAGCCGAAGACCGGGACAACGAGCGCGCGCAGTCCCCATCTGCGGGCGTCCATACCGTGGTCGGGGGCGTCGAGGTATGCGTATACCGACGCCGTGAGATGCGCCGTCAGGGTGACGGCTAGGACGGCTACGTCAACCGGATTCATGCTTCATATACTCATCCGTGTGTTAAAACAAAACCTATCTTCCCCGACGAACCCGGTGTACCGCGGAGGACCATTAGACTCCCGAACCATATGGGTCCGACGAAGAGACTACGGCATAGACGCGCCGAGATGGTTAGCGAGGTATCAAAACGCCCAAACCGTACCGATACGAGAGTTTCCTTACGTGATAACGTGACGAAAAAGAGCGAATACACAGGCGACTACGACGACAAGACTCTGTATCTTCCGGGACCGACGGAGGTGCGCGACGACGTTATTGAGGCGATGGCGGAGCCGATGTTCGGGCACCGTACCGACCGGATGACCGACCTTTACACGACCATCGTTGAGGACACGAAGGAGTTCCTCGGCACGGAACAGGAGGTTATCGTTCTCACGGCGTCGGGAACGGAGTTCTGGGAAGCGACGACGCTCAACCTCGTCGAGGACTCGATGCTCGTTCCTACCTCCGGCGCTTTCAGCGAGCGTCAGGCGAACGTAGCCGAACGCCTCGGAAAAAGCGTTGACCGCATCGAGTACGACTGGGGCGAGGCGGTCAAGCCCAACGATGTCCACGACGCGCTTGAGTCCGGAGAGTACGACGCCGTCGGAGTCGTGATGAACGAGACATCGACGGGTGTCCGTAACCCGGTCGAAGAGATAGGCGAGGTCGTCGGCGACTACCCCGACACGTACTTCGTCGTCGACGCTATCTCCTGTCTCGGCGGCGACCGTATCGTTCCGGACGAACACGACATCGACTGCATCTTTACGTCGACACAGAAGGCGTTCGCGATGCCCCCGGGACTCGCCGTCTGTACCGTAAGCGACGCGGCGTACGAACGCGAACTCGAAAAGGACTCGGCTTCGTGGTACGGCGGCTTCCAGCGCTGTCTCGACTACTACGACCGCAAGGGACAGACGCATTCAACGCCCGCGATCCCGGTGATGCTCGCGTACCGTAAGCAGATGAAGCATATGCTCGACGAGGGACACGAGGAACGCGACCGACGCCACCGCGAGATGGCTGAGTACACGCGCAACTGGGCGCGCGAACATTTCGACCTGTACGCCGAGGAAGGCTACGAGTCGCAGACCGTCACCTGCGTCGAGAACACGCGCGGAATCGATGTTTCCGAGACCGTCGAACGCGTCTCGGAGGAGTACGACATGCTGTTTTCGAGCGGGTACGGCGACATAGGCGAGGAGTCGTTCCGTATCGGACATATGGGTGAACACGACGTTGAGACCATCCGCGCGCTGACCGACGCCATCGAGGACATCGTCGGGTTGTAGGCGAAGTTTAGCTTCTCACAGCCGAGTACAGCGAGGCTAACACGAAAAGGACGCCGAATCCGATGACCAGAAACGGCTTGTTGCTACTTTCGTGCTTGAGGTAGGCGCTTCCGGGCGATTCGGGCGGCACGTACGCCGTCACGGTTTCGCCCCCCTCGTATCCGTTGAGGGCTTCTTGGGCGGCGTCCTCGGTACCGAACTCCCTCGACAGGGTTCCCGGATAGACGTTTGAGGAGGTGTACTCGTCGCCCTCGTACGTGTACGTGAAGGTCGCCTGAGGCGTGTAGCTAACGCCGCGTCTCTGAGCGTTTTCCTCAACGGATGTCGAAGAAACCGTTGCGTCGACTTCCGCCGGCGAATCCAGCGCCGATGTCTGTGCGTTGTAGCTGTACACCCCGTAACCCATCGTAGCCAGTCCAAGCACGAGTACGACGACGATACGTAGGCTTCCGGACGGACCGTTTACGCTGAAGTTCATACTCGGTCGTACCGTGCGGTAGTCTCCGGTCTTTGTTATACGTGACGAAGGGGAAAAACGAAGTTTTGGTAACTCATGCTTTCCGCGAACCTAACCGGGGCTGAACGCAGGACGTGAACCCGTTCGACGACCCACCTGTTCGGCGCTGTCGAACGCAGTTCCTGAAACTACCGAACCGTTTTGTCGTCGGAGCGCGAACTACCGTCCTATGCGCGCCGCGAGACTCCATGGGTACACCGACGAAATGACCGACGCGTTGAGCATCGACGAGGTTGAACGACCGACTCCGTCGGGCGACGAGGTCGTCGTCGAGGTCGAAGGCGCGGGCTGGTGCCAGACCGACAACCACATAATCGAGGGGATGTGGGACGGCTACGTCGAACAGGACCTTCCGATGACACTCGGACACGAGAACGCCGGAACGGTAGCCGAGGTCGGTGAAGGCGTCCGTGCCGTCGAACCCGGCGACGCCGTAATCTGCCATCCCGTCCAGACATGTGGCGTCTGTCGCGCATGCCGTATCGAGGAGACGATGTACTGCGACAACCAGGCGTTCAACGGTCTCACGACCGACGGCGGCTTCGCCGACTACCTCTTGACCAACGAGCGCGCCGTCGTGCCGCTCCCCGACGGCGTCGACCCCGCTACCGTCGCGCCCCATGCCGACGCCGGAATCACGGCGTACCACGCCGTCAAACGCGCCGTCGACGAACTCGACCCCGGAGACCACGCCGTCGTGATAGGCGTTGGCGGTCTCGGGCATATCGGCGTCCAGTGCCTCGACGCTATGAGTGCCGCCGAGATAACAGCGGTTGACCTAAAGCCCGAAGCGCGCCGTCTCGCCGACGAACTCGGCGCGCACAACGTCGTCGACCCGCGTGACGAGGACGTGCCTGAAGCGGTCGACTCTATTACCGACGGACGTGGTGCGGCGCAGGTTATCGACTTCGTCGGTGCAGACGAGACGGCTGGGTACGCCCCTGACATCGTCGCGCCGGGCGGCGACCACCACGTCGTGGGCTACGGCGGTCACGTACACGAACCAACGCAGGCGCTCGTCAACGGCGAGTTTAGCTACGTCGGTAACATCGTCGGACGCCACTCGGAGCTACGCGAACTCGTCGCGCTCGTCGGACGCGGCGATGTCGAACTCACGACCAGCGAGTACACGTTGGACGAAATAAACGAGGTAGCCGAGGCGCTTGAAGACGGCGAGATAGAGGGACGCGCAGTCATCGTACCGTAGCCTCAGCCATCGGGGTGGAGGAGTTCGGTGGCATCGTCTACCGCGTCCGTCCTGCCGAGAACGGTTAGCTGGTCGCCGCTCTCCACCACGAAGTCGAGTTCTGGTACCTTGTTCTCCCCGTCTCTGCTGACGAGCGCGATTACACAGCCTTTCGGCAGAACCTCGTCTATCTCGCCGACTGTCTTGCCGACGAAAGCCTCGTCGGTCATCTCTATCTCCTGAACGTCGCCGTTCTTTCCGAGTTTCCTCATCCATTTCGACAGCGCAGGGCGCTCTATGAGGTTGTCGATAGCCCACGCCGTCGAAGAACTAGCCGCAACGGTTTCGATGTCGAGCTCCTCGAAAGCACCGAGGTTGTCCGGCTCGTTGACCCGCGTTATCACACGTTCGACTCCGAGACGCGTCTCCGCCAACTGAGTCACGAGAAGGTTTGTGTCGTCGTCACCCGTAGCCGCGACCGTTATCTTCGAGCGTTCGGCTCCTGCGTCGCGCAGGTCCTCTATCTCGGTTCCGTTGCCTTCGCGTACCGTAAACCCGTCTTTGCGTAACTCCTCGGCAACGTCGGGGTCGTTTTCGAGAACCACGACTTTCTCACCGCGGTTCTCAAGTATGTTTGCTAGCTCTCTGCCCACGCGTCCGCCTCCTATTACAAGAACATGCATCGGTATCACCTGTAGCTTTTCGGCTATCTGCCGTGCGAATCCCCCCTCTACGACCACCGTCACGAGTATGACGAGGAAGACTGTTCCGGCGAGAACCCCCGCTCCTTCGGGGTTCGACGGGGGTTCGGGGGTCTGAAGTTCGAGCGCGAACAGCGTCGCCACGCTCGCCGGGATTATGCCCCGCGGTCCGACGAAGCTGACGAACAGCTTCTCGTTACGTGTGAGTTCGTCACCTGTCGTTGACGCGAAGACGAGGAACGGGCGCAGAACGAGCGCGACGAACCCGACGACTGCGAGACCCGCAAAGCCGAGCGCGAACAACGTCTCGAACTCGATGAGCGCCGCGAGTGCGATGAAGACGAACGAGAGAACGAGTATGGTAACATCGCCCTTGAACTTCTCTATGGTATCTTCGTACGGAAGGTCGGCGTTTCCGAGGACGACGCCTGCCGTCGCAACCGCGGCGACGCCTGCTTCGGGTTCGAGCGTGTCGGCGACGCTGAAGGCAAGAACCGCGCCTGCGAGCGTCATCAGCCGGGCGTTCTGAGGCGTCCAGCCACGCGGTAGTTTGACGCGCGTCAGAAGGTACCAGAGGACGCCTGCGGTCACGAGACCCACGAAGACGCCGAGGCTGATACGCTCGACGAACTCGACGAGATATTCGAGTGCCGTCGCCGACGTGGACGATAGGAGGCTGAAGAAGACGACGGCGGCGACGGCGGCGGTGACATCGTTGACGATACCTTCGGTTTCGAGAGCCGCGGCGACGGGGTCGCGCACGGACACTACATCGAGTATAGGGGTGATGACCGTTGGACCCGTTGCGACGAGGAGAGAACCCGTCACCGCGGATATCCCCCATCCGACGCCGAGGAGGTAGTGGACGGCGACCGTCGTGCCCACGAAGGCAATGAGCGCGCCGATGGTGACGAGACGGAAGGCGGCGGAGGGTGCCTCACGCACCTTGCTTATCTTGAGATGGAAAGCCCCCTCGAAGACTATGATGGCGACGCTGATGCCGACGACGGTCGAAAGCTGAGAGCCGAAGACATCGAGCGTCACTATCGACAGACCCTTCGGACCGACGGCGATACCCGCGAGTATCAGGAACAGGACGCTTGGAACGCGAAAACGGTCGGCGAGAACCTGAGCCGTAACACCAAGCGCTACTATGAGGGCGACAACGAAGAGCGTGTTCGAAGAACCGCCGACGGCAAGAGGTGTCGCTATCATTTACCCGACCCCCTGAACACGCGAATCGGTTTCATCGATAGGTAACCGTGTCGCCCGGGTTACGTCAATCTGTTGGCGTCGTCGTAGTTAGAAACCCGCCGGTCCAACCGAATTAGTCCCAAGGCTTCGCGTCGCTGTCGGCGAGTTCGAACAGTTCGTCGTACTCATCCGGAAGCTGGTTTCTCAGATTCCTCATCTCACCTCCGCCGACGACCTCGTCAAGAAGGGCGATGACGGCGCGAATCCTAAAGACGGCGTCGTTTCGGTCGACGGGTGCGGGCGTTCCGAACTTGGTTTCAAGCTCAAGGTCGTCGTACGCCAGTCTTTCTACGACGCGGTCGACGAACTCCTGATACCCAAAACCCTGACCGTTCTCGACCTGTAGAAGGTAGCGGTCTATCTCCATCGGAAGCGGACCCGCGAGGTCGGTCGCCGTGCCCTCCCCTACGCGTTCGCCGAGCGTTTCCAGAACCGCTCGCGTTGTTCTCACGGCTTCGGCGCGTGAACCTGCCTTTATTCTGTGCTGTACGTCGCCTGTAAACTCCTCGAAGGACACCATAGACTTGGCTTAGAATCGACCGTATGAAAGTCTTGCGGCGGTTCAGAACGTCGCGGCGTCGACGTGACCCTCGCGCCGGAGTTGGTCGGCGTCCTCGTCCGAGTAGCACCACTCTATGTTCGCCTTCTCGTCCTGCCAGTCCCACGGTTCGACGAGGACGACGTTGCCCTCGTCTATCCAGTTGCGGTACTTCATACGTCCGGGTATGCGCCCCATGCGGTTCTCGCCGTCCTCGCACTCGACGCGGACGTGGTTACCCCCGTCGTGCCGTGTTACTATTGCAAACATCTCTTCGTCGTTGGGCATACGAAGGTTCTTACGCCCTGCTTCTTCACTCATACCTCACATACGCGCCGCATACGGTAAAGTGAATCGGAAAGGTCCCGTGCGTTTTTGTACATCGCACCCAATCCTCCACGTATGGTGCTGGAGATAACCCTCCGTCTCCTTGCGGGCGTCGCTCTGATACTCGGAAACGCGTTCTTCGTCGCCATTGAGTTCGCTCTGACGCGCGCTCGCCAGTTCTCCAAGGAGGAGTTCGATGAACCAGGTCTGCGGCGCGCTTGGGAGATGACAGACGACCTCGAAATCTACCTCACGTCTTGTCAGGTCGGTATAACGGCGACGAGCATCGCGCTCGGTATCGTCGCCGAACCCGCTCTCGCGGCGCTGTTCGAACCTCTACTCCAAGACACGTTCCTCGCGTCGTTCGGTGCGGGCGGTATACTCGCCTTCGTCATCATAAACCTCGCTCATCTCACACACGGCGAACAGACGCCGACCTACCTCGGCGTCGAGAGGTCGAAGTTCGTCTGCCGTTACGGCGCGACGCCCCTCTACTGGTTCGCACGCCTCATCTCACCGGTTATCGCTATCGGTGACACCGTAGCAAAATGGACTCTCGCCCTCTTTGGCGTCGAGATGACGGGCGCATGGCTCGAAACAGAGGTCGAGACGTTCGAGTCGCGTGCCGAACTCCGTGCGCGTATGAGCGATGTCCTCGAAAAGGGCGACCTACCTGACGACCGTCGCGAGGAGGTCCTAGGGGCGCTCGACATAGATGAGAAGACCGTGGGCGAGATAGCCGTGCCTGTCGACGACATCGCCGCTCTATCGACCGAGGTCGCCGACGAGGAAAACGTCCGTCGTATACAGGAAAGCCCGCATACGCGTTACCCGCTTATAGGCGAAGAACCCGAGGACTTCCGGGGTATCGTCTACGCCCCCGCGCTCCTGAGGTCCAACGAACTTGCCCAAGTGGACCTCGAAGATGCCGCCTCCCCTCCGATGACCATCGAGTCGGACACGAGCGTCAGCGACGCAGTCGACATGTTTCAGGATGAGGCGCAGGAGTTAGCGCTCGTTTTCGAGGACCGCGAGGTCGTTGGACTCGTGACTGTCACGGACGCCGTCGAGGAGATTACCGGTGAACTTGAAGACCCGCTCGACGAGGTCCGTTAAGACAGCACCCTTCTACCGACGCGCGCGAGCGTCGGCAGGTCGCTCAGGTGTAGCATCTTCATCATAGCACGCTTGCTTCCCTCGTTCGCACGCCTCAACGTCTCGTCGTCGGCGGCGCGTAGGTCGCGCATGAACCTGTCGTACCTTTCGTTCGATACCTCGTACAGGAGGTTGGCGAGGAGGAGGCGCGCTTCGATGTTGGGCGCGACACGGTCGTGCCAGAGGTCGTCGTACGTCGACGTTGCCTCGGCGGAGAAGTCGCCCGACTGTAGACACGTGTCGGCGGCGACCGCGCCGGCGCGCCCGGAGCGCATGCACTTACCGATACCCTCTCCCCAGACGGGGTCGACCGACGGCACCGTGTCACCGACGGCGAAGAAGCCGGGCGCGCTCATGCTCCCCGGCTTCTGCACGTGCGCCGAACCTCTGTGGTGCGCGCCTTCGATACGCTCCGCGTCCTCGAAACGCGGGTCCGACTCGACCCAACGTTCGAGATAGCCGTCTATCGTCTCTCCGTCGGCGCGGCGCTCGTGGACCTCGTTCTGTATGTAACATACGCCAACCTTCGCTGTGTCGTCGCCCGTGTGGAACACCCACGAGTATCCTCCCGGCGCGACATCGTGGTCGAGCCTCAGCATCATAGCGCCCCGCAGGTCGGCGTAGCCGTCGGCGTCGAGGGTCACGCCCTCCATCTCGTACTCGACGCCTATCGCCTGTCTGTCGCGGCGCAGGTCGACAACGCTCATCGGTTTGGCGAGCGCGGCACTCGGACCCGTCGCGTCAACCACGACGTTGGCGCGCACCTCCTCGTCGCCGTTGTAACGCACACCGACTGCGCGTCCGTCCTCGACGACGGGTTCAGAGACGCGCGCGCCGAAACGGTACTCAGCACCCTCCTCGCGCCCGTCGTCGACGAGCCACTTCTTGAACGCGCCGAAGTCGAGTACAGCGCCCGGGAACTCTTGCACGTAGTGCGAGTTCGGGGATTCGAGTATGACGGAGTCGGTGAACTGTTGGACAACGCCGTCGGGAACGCCGAACGACGCCAGTGTCTCCGGGAACGTGCCGCCCGTCGACTTGTTGCTAGTACTCGGAAACTCCTCCTCCTCTTCGGTTTCGAGAACGACGACATCGTAGCCACGTGCCGCGATGTCACGCGCGCACTGTGCACCCGCCGGACCCGCTCCTGCGACGGCAACGTCGTATCTCTCATCGGTCATGGCTGACGTAGCGCGTCGAGCGGTTTAACTCCCTGGTCGTCGTTCGTCGAAGTTGACGCGGACGGATGACACAGATTTATGCACGAGAGTACATATACATCCGTAGAGATGTCGACAGATACAGAGAGCGCAGTACGCCTGACGGCTTCGGACCTCCCCGACCCGGAAGACGCCCAAAACGTCGTCTACAACCCGTCCGAGGAACGTCTGCGTGAGTTCTCGCGTCACCTCGAAACGACGACAGAGTACGGTTCGCCGTCGTACGTCAGCGAGTACAGGTCGCGTTGCGCGCAGAAGACGCGTAACGCCGTTGACCACGACTTCGACGCCGAAGACTACGCTTACTTCGACGACGCGTTCGATGCGGCGCGCGACGACGAGATGGTCTGCGTCGACCGGCGCGTCGGAGCGCACCACGAACATAGCTACACATGCCGTTTCTACGTTCCGAGGGAGTACGCCCGTATCGCGCTCGCGCTCAACAAGCTTCTTGAACCCGCCGACAGCGACGAACCCGACTTCGTGACGGTTCAGATTCCTGACGCCGACGAGACGGCGATACGCGTCCTCCCCGACGAAGGCATTACGGCGGTTGTCGGTAGCGACTACACGGGCGAGGCGAAGAAGTCGTTCCTGCGTCTGTTCATGTACCACGTCAAGAAGGCGGGCGGTCTCGGTCTACACGCCGGAAGCAAACGCGTCACGCTCGAAGACGACGACGGCACGCGCGACGTTGGACAGCTCTTCCTCGGTCTCTCCGCGACGGGTAAGTCGACGTTGACGGCGCACGGTCTCGGTCTTGAACCGCCCGAAGACGCAACGATGCTTCAGGACGATGTCTGCGGTCTCCTACCCGATGGAACCGTCGTGGGTAGCGAAGGACGCGGTCTGTACGTCAAGACGATAGGTCTCGATGCCGACGAACAGCCCGAGACGTATGCCGCGGTGACGCACGAGTCCGCCGTTCTCGAAAACGTCGATGTCGCGGGTGACAGCGTGGTCGACTTCGACTCCGACGAGTACACGACCAACGGACGCGCGGCGATTCTGCGCGAAAACCTGTCGTCCGCGGGCGACGAGATAGACCTTGACCGCGTCGACCAGGTCTTCTTCATCACGCGGAACCCCGCGATGCCGCCCGTCGCGCGCCTCGATCCTGAGCGCGCCGCCGCGGCGTTCATGCTCGGAGAGTCGATAGAGACGAGCGCGGGCGACCCCGACCGCGCTGGCGAGTCGGTCCGCGTCGTCGGCACCAACCCGTTCATCGTGGGTTCTGAGGGCGAGGAAGGCAACCGTTTCCGTGACCTAGTCGCCGAACTCGATGTCGAGTGCTACGTCCTAAACACAGGGTGCGTCGGCGACGAGGACCCGACCGATATCTGCGTCGAGGACTCCGTCACCATCCTGCGCGAGATAGCACGCGGGAACGTCGACTGGCGCGAGAGCGAGACAGGGATGACGGTGCCTGCCACCGTCCCCGGCATGGAGATAGACGGGTTCGCTGTCCCCGAAAACGTTGACGACGCCGACGAACGCCTCGCCGAACTCCGCGCAGACCGCCGCCGGTACCTCGACGGTTTCGACGACCTCGACGACGAGATAACGGACGCTGTCTACTAAAGAAGCCGTACATATCCGGAGAACCCCTTTTTAGCCTGCGGTTGGAGTTTCGGTTATGTCCAACGGATACCGCGGCGGCATGCTCGGCTTCAACAACGACCGTCCGTTCAGGTACTTTCAGAACTCGGTCGACCGTTTCTGGAACCCCAACGAAATAAGCTGTGAGGAAGACCGCGAGAACCTTATCGAAGCGTACGAAGGCGTGAGCGACGAGGCTTCTACACAGATGTCGACCGTTATGAAGAAGCTACTCGGTATGTTCGGCGCGGGCGAGACATCCGTCACCGAGGATATCGCACCGTTCGCAATCGCCTTCGACTCGGTCGAGAAACAGATGTTCATATCTTCACACATGTACGAGGAGGCGAAGCACGCGACGCTGTTCGACCGTTACTGGTCGGAGGTCATAAACGCCGCTGAGGAGGCGCACGGACACGAGGTAACGTCGCTGAACGACGACCGTTGGTTCTGCGACGAGTACGAACAGCTTTTCGACGCCGAACACGAGGCGACGAAACGCCTCTTGGAGGACGACACGCCCGAGAACCGCGTGCGCGCCTACTGCACCTACCAACTGACCGCCGAGGGTATTATCGCCCAGACGGGGTACTGGGGGATTACGAAGAACTTCAGCGACCACGCCGGCACGGAGGTCGAGATAGCGGGCGAGACGGTCGAGATACCGCGACTTCCGGGACTCGTCGAGGGCATTGAGAAGATACGTAGCGACGAAGGACGCCACATAGGCTTCGGCATGAACGAGGTTAAACAGCACGTCGAGAACGGCGACGTGGACGAGGAACTCGTGACGGGCACCATCGAGAAACTCCTGCCGCTCACGCTCGAAATCGTCAACTACGCCTACGAAGGACTCGACGACCCGACGGTCTTCCCCATCGGACCCGGCGATGCCGCCGAGTTCACCGCGGAGAAACACCAGGAGCGCATGAGGCAGATACTCGACGACGACGGCGATATACCTGATGTCGAAGAACTCGTCGCACTTGCCTGACCGCGCGGTCTACTCAAGGAACCCTTCCGCTATCCCTTGAACCATCTCGACGTAGTCGGTGATACCGAGGAGAAACACGAAGACGAGGATGATGACGGCGGGGTAACGCACCGTCCATAACCAAGCCCTACCGAAACTTTGTCGACCGTCTGTTCCGCGCAGTACTTCGTCGAGAGCCTCGTCTCCGTATCTCCAACCGACGTAGGCGGTTAGGAGGAGCGCGCCGAGGACGAGAAGCACCCTGTCTATGAACAGGTCGTAGACGCTGAAGAAGGAGAGACTGACGGAGGCGGGGATACCCACGAGGAACAGACCGAACCCCACGCTTGCAGTCGTTCCTCTCCGTGACCGTGCGAACTCCTCCTGCTCCAACATGTACGAGACGACGACCTCCAACAGGCTCACGGCGCTAAGAAGCGCGGCGACGACGACGGTGCCGAAGAAAAGAACACCGACGGCGTTGCCTCCTGAGATGTTGCCGAACGCCGTCGACATGCTTACGAGGACCGTACCGTGTCCCGAACCCGACGGCGGTACGCCCGCGGTGAAAAGTACCGGGAAGACAACCAGACCCACGACGAACGATATGGCGGTGTCGAGCGCGATTATCACGCCCGCGTCCTCGACGAGGTCCTCTTCCCTGTCGATGTACGAGGCGTACGTCAGTATTATACCCATGCCGAGACCGAGGTTGAAGAACGCCTGTCCTAGTGCAGTCGGGAGTACCGTCGTCCAGTTGTCGGCGAACGAGCTCAGGTCAGGTACGAGGTAGTAGGCGTACGCCTCGCCCGCGCCCGGAAGACCGTAGGCGTAGTACGCCATTCCGACGAGAAGTATGACGAGAGCGGGTAGCATGACCTTGGCGGCTAGCTCGATGCCCCTGCGTAGACCCAGCGCGACGATGACGACGGTAGCCGCCATGAAGACGCCGTGGAATAGAACGGTGTCGAGACCAACGGCGACATCGGCGAAACGGGCTGATGCCACATCGACGCTAGACGGGTATTCGTCGACGAAGCCGGAGGCGGTGTACCGTAGTACCCATCCTGCGACCACGGTGTAGTACGAGAGTAGCAGGAACGCGGTGGCGACGAGCAGCCAGCCGAGGTACTCCCAGACGCCCTCGCCGACCTCCATGAGAGCGCCGACGACGCTCTTGCCCGTCCGTCTACCCACAGCCAACTCGACGAGTATCAACGGGAAGCCAACTGCTAAGACGCAGAAGAGGTAGACGTAGAGGAATGTTCCGCCTCCGCCCTCACCGACGGCAAACGGGAAACGCCAGACGTTGCCGAGTCCGACAGCGCTCCCGACCGCCGCCAGCAGAAACCCTCTCCGTGATTTCCACGTCCCCCTGGTCATACCGGAAACATCCCTCCCGTGCTTGATAAGTCTCTCTGTGTCACTGTCTCAGACCTACCTCCTTGTCGGCGCGGCGGTACCTGCGTATCAACGAGTGCAAGATGTAGCCGACGACCCCGTAGAACCCGACAAGGAAGACGAAGTTGGCGACCTGAACCGCGACCTCCGTCGTGTCAACGCCGGTGGCGAGTGGCGCGTACGTCATGAAAGTGTTGTAGGTTCCGTGCAGAACCGCGACGGTGACGAGTCCCTTGAAGATAAGGACGCCGGCGTACTCCTTCGTGACGTACGCGAGACCGAGGTAGTAGCCCGCTATCGCTGACCACATCACGTGTGCCGGGGCGACGCCCGCGCGTCCGATCAACGTTTCGAGACCGCCGCCGCCGATGAGACCCTCAGTCGCTATGTACAGGGCGTTCTCCGCCGTCGCAAAACCCAAGCCCGCGAAAGCCCCGAAGACAGCACCGTCGAGCGCCGTACCGAACCCCTCGGTGCCGTACGGGTAGATGTAGACGGCACCAAGTTTCAAAATCTCCTCGACGGGTCCGACTAAGATGAAGAAGAACAGAGCCATCGACAGGAAAGGAAGCGCCTCGAACCAGCCTACCGTGGACGTATTGATGAAGTATGCCAACGTCGTCGCTACGGTGCCGAGCGCGAAGGTCACGGCGAGGTAGAGCGCCGGACGTTTCGCGGTTGGGTCCGACTCCCAGACGTAGACAGCGATAAAACCGGCAGGGAGTACCGAGATAACCGCGAACGTCCCGACGATGGGGTTCAGGAACAGACCTGCGAGGTCGAACGAGACGTTGGTGAACAGTATCAGCACGAGAACCCCCACTGCGACGAGCTTGACGTTCGTCACCAGAGCGCCGTACAGGTAGTAGAAGAATACGTCTAACGGCGACCGTGGCTCCCACTCTGTGACGCCGTACAGTAGGCTGGAACCGTCGGAACCTTCCTCGGATACGTTGTCACCCTTATTTTCGTCACTCACTTGGTTAGATATACCGCGGTGTGGTAATAAGGCTATGGGGTAGAAGGACAGCCGGAGGGAGGTTGACGCTGTTTAGAAGACGGTGCCTTGCTCAGCGTCGTACGTCGCGTCGACCTGCGTCGCGGCGAGTACCGTCGCGTTCATCGCTATCACGCTTCCGAGGCGCGTCTTGCGCGTGTACTCCGGTGCGTCGAGCGCCGAGTCAAGCGCGAGTAGCTTGAACCTGTAACGGTGCTCGCCTTCGGGCGGCGCGGGTCCGCCGTATCCGTGTTCGAGGTAGTCGTTGTAGCCGACCGTCGCGCCGCTACCGTCCCAGCCTTCGGGGAGCGCGTCGACATCGGCGTCGATGTCCCAGACGAGCCAGTGGTCCCACGTGTGTCCCGCGACAGGCTGGGCGTCGGGGTCGTCGAAGACGAGGACGAGCGTCTCTGCATCGTCGGATACGCCGTCGATTTCGAGACGCGGACTGAGGTTGTCGTTCGCCTTCCCTGCCGAGTCAGGAAGGCGTCCGCCGTCGTCGAACTCCGGGCTGGACAGCGACAGGTCGCCTTTCTGTTCTACTTCGCCGTTTAGTACGGTACCCATTCTTCGGTCACCATCGTCTACTTGCATTCCTCCCTACTTTTGTTTTACTCAGTCATCGTCCGTGGGTTCTATTTAGGACGAGGGCAATCTGGAACCGTGATAGGTCTCATCGCCGTCGGGGCTGTCTCCGCCGTCGCCGTCTGGGTCGGCGGGACGCGTCTCGAAAGAGCCGCCGACAGACTTGCATCCTACTACGCGCTACCACCCGTCGTTCAGGGCGCCGTAATAGTCGCGATCGGTTCAAGCATGCCCGAACTGCTTACCGCGGTCTTCGCACCCCTTCTACACGGAAACTTTGAGCTAGGCGTCTCCGTCATCGTTGGCTCAGCCGTGTTCAACGTCCTCGTAATACCTGCGGCGGCGGCTTTCGCCAGCGACGGGACGCTCAACGCGACCCCTAATCTCGTCTACAAGGAGGCACAGTTCTACCTTCTCTCCGTTACCGTCTTCATACTCACACTTTCGCTCGCCGTCATCTACCGTCCCGCGCCCGCTGACTTCGGTGTGGGCGGTAACGTGACGCGCGGACTCGCGCTCGTCCCTCTCGGAGTCTACGGTCTGTACGTCTTCCTCCAGTACGCCGACACGGTCGACCACGACGCCGAGAGCGTCGACGATGTCGCCGTCCGTAGGCAGTGGCTTACGCTCCTCGGCGGGCTAGTTATCATCGCTGTCGGCGTCGAAGGACTCCTGCGTTTCGCTATCGGCGTCGGTGACGCTCTCGGAACCGAGAGCTTCGTCTGGGGGCTGACCGTAATCGCCGTCGCAACGAGCCTTCCCGACACCGTCGTTAGCGTTACGTCTTCGAGGAGACAGAACGACGTGACGAGTATCGCAAACGTCTTCGGTAGCAACGTCTTCGACCTTCTCGTAGCCGTCCCCGCGGGCGTAATCGTAGCGGGAGAGACCTACGTCAACTTTTCGCGGTCTGTGCCCCTCCTCGCCTACCTCGTTCTCGCCACCGTCGTACTCTTTACGCTTATGCGGACCCGGTTCGAACTCTCCCGATGGGAAGCCGGTGTGCTCCTGTTCACGTACGCCGTCTTCGTCGTCTGGGTCTTCGCCGAGTCGTTCGGCGCGGTCGGCTTGCTCGCCGCAACGTGACACGTGACCGCAACCGACTTGTTCCGACGGCGACAACTTCACGCGTGGACAAGGTCGAAGGAACAGTACTTGAAGCCGGTGACGTACGCACCGTCGCTACGCGGTACGGCGAACGTGAACTCGCCGAACTGACGGTGCTGGTCGACGAAGAAGCAACGACGTTTACGCTCTGGGGTGACTGGGCGGAGACGACGACATACGTCGAGCAGGGTCACACGGTCGCGGTTCTCAACCCGGATGTGTCGGAAAACGAGGGGGACATCGAGTATACGACGGGTGGAGGGTCGCGCGTAGTCGTGGAGCCGTCGTACCTCGTCAACGCCACCGACGTGCGCGCCTGGGTTGACTGCCCGCGGATACAGTACCTAAACAAGCTGACAGGCGTCCCTCTCAAGTACGAGGTCGTCCGCGGCACCGTCGTACACGGAGTCTTCGAGGACGCCCTCAACGGAGAGGATGTCGAGGAGGCTGTCGATGACCGCGTACGCGACGCCGGTCTCGAACTCGGCTTGCTCGGACGCGACGCCGACGAGGTACGCGAAGAGGTATGCGAACACGCGAGCGCAATCGAAGGATGGCTCGGACAGACGCGCCTCGGAGACGCCGACGACAGTTGGCGCACCGAGAAGACGCTGTTCGACGCCTCGCTCGGTATGAAGGGGCGCGCCGACGCCCTCCGTGGGGGTTCGCCCGTCGAGCTAAAGACGGGCTCCTGCGACGGCGACGCGCGTTTCAAGGACAAGATACAGACGGCGTGTTACGCCATGATGCTCGACTCGGAACCCGACACCGGGGTCGTGCTCTACACGGGTAGTGACGGTTCTCCTGCACGCGAGTTTCGGCTCTCCGACGGACTACTCGACTTCGCCTTACGCAAACGTAACGAGGTCGCCGCGTCCGAGACGGCGGGACGAACACCGACGGGCTACGAGGCGAACGCCAACTGTTCGACGTGCTTCGAGTACGACACCTGCACAGTCGTCGCCGGACGCCTCGGACAGGAGTCTAAGGCGGGAGAGGTCGGTGCGCCCTTGCCCGATGAGGAGCGCGACTACTTCGAAAGACAGCACGAGGTCCTCGAAGAGGAACGCCGCGCCGTCCACGACGAACACGCCTCGCTATCCGGCGACGAAGGGGCGCTTGAGGTGGGGGTACGCGAAGCGGAATCCCTCGCCGAAGGCGGATGGAGGCTTGTACTCGGAAAGTCGCCCGACGACGCAACGCGTATTACGGAGGGCGACCTCGTCCTAGTCTCCGACGGCGACCCGTCGAGCGACGCCGAGACCGCATGGGTCCGCGATGTCCGCGCAGACGCCGTCACCGTCCGTGTCGGCGAACGTATCGACGCGACGCGCGTCGATCCGTACCCGTCGACCGTTACGGTGGACCGTTACCTCGTCGCACTCCACGACTTCGTTCTGAAGGCGGACGAGCGCCGCAGGGACGTCCTTCTCGGACGCGCGCCGCCTGAGTTCGACGAAGTTGACGCCGACGGTGGGTACGTCGACAACAACGGGTCGCAGGACCGCGCCGTCGCTCGTGCGGTCGCCGCGCACGACTTCTCTCTGATACAGGGACCGCCGGGGACGGGGAAGACCCATACTGTCGCGCGTCTCGTCCGTGCTCTCGTCGAACGCGGCGAACGCGTCCTTCTCTCGGCGTTCACCAACCGCGCCGTCGACAACGCGCTTGAGGCGCTTCTTGAACAGGGCTTCGACGACTTTGTCCGTCTGGGTACACGCGACGGCGTACGCGCCGACATGCTTGAACACCGTTTCGACGAGTCGGGCGACCCGACCGAACGCGCCGACGCGTTACGCGATGCCTCTGTCGTCGCGTGTACGACGGCGACCTGTGCCTCGCGCGTCGTGCGCGAACAGACGTTCGACTACGCCGTCGTTGACGAGGCGTCGCAGATTACGGAACCCGCCACGCTCGCCGCAGTCAACCTCGCCTCGACCTTCGTCCTCGTCGGCGACCACGAACAGCTACCACCGGTCTCCGCCGCAGGAGCCCCGTCGATGTTCGAACGTCTCGCCGACGAACATCCCGAAGCCGCAGTTACGCTCCGGAGGCAGTACAGGATGGCACAGCGTATACAGGCTTTCTCGTCGAAGGAGTTCTACGACGGCGACCTCTTTCCCGCCGACGACGAGGTCGCGCGCCGGTCTCTCGGAGACCTAGCCGACCCGCCGGACGAGTACGCTGACCCCGTAACGTTCGTACCCGTCGAAGGTGAGGAGAACGACAACGTGAACCGCGCCGAAGCCGACGCCGTCGAGACCGTCCACGCCGAACTCGTAGACGCCGGCGTACCGTCCGACTCCATCGCCGTTATCGCCCCGTTCCGGGCGCAGGTTGCCGAACTGTCGCGCCGCCTCCCGGACGAGACGCCTGTCGACACCGTCGACCGTTTCCAAGGTTCGAGTCAGGATGTTGTCGTCCTCTCGTTTGTCGCCTCAGACGACCTCGACAGCCCCGTATTCGACGACCCGCGCAGACTCAACGTCGCCCTGACGCGCGCAAAGAGGGCGCTCGTTCTCGTCGGCAACCCCGACGCCCTCCGCACGGACGCGTTCTGTTCGCGCCTCCTTGACTGGGCAGACTAGAACAGCACGAAAGAAGCCGCGACGAGAGCGCCCACCGTACACGACCACAGGTTGACGCCGCTGTTTCCTATGTAACGTCCCTCGACCGTAGCGCCGAGCAACGAGTCCACGTGT
>JBKHFQ010000004.1:0-20295 GCA_046540135.1 Halobacteriales archaeon | reverse complement strand
TTCCACGATGCTTTCGAGTCTCTCGACAGGTCTTATGCCTCGTGCCATCGTTGTGAGAAAGGCTCCCTCCGCGAATATACCTTACGCCGACCTCCGCGACAGCCATTCGTCGAGCATCTCAACCGCAACGCGGCTCCTCGTCTCGTCACGCTCGTCCGCCTCGGCGTCGAGCGCCTCGACGACCTCCTCCGACAGTTCCAGTTCGACGTTCCGCATACATCAGACTTGTACGAAGGCGGTTAAAAACCTAAGTCAGACGGACGGACGACGCGGCGTGAAGGACGAAGAGGAAGACACTTGTCACGTCGTCGGCAATCCCGCGACATGGAAGGAACCGAGGTGAGGGTCGAAGGGGTGACAGCGGCGGGTCCCGACACGGTCGCCGTCGAGCTTTCGAAGCCGGACGGCTGGGAGATATCACCGGGTGGGTTCGTGCAGGTCGGCGCTCCGGTCGGCGACGAGTTCGTCGTACGCCACTACACGGTATCGTCGCCGTACGTCGACGGTAGCTTCGAGATAACCGTCGGCGTTGACCCGGAAGGCGAACTCAGCCCCGTCCTTGCCGAGCTTGACGCCGGTGACTACGTGTCGGTCGACGGACCGTTCGGGCGCGCCTACTACGAGGACGAGGACCGCGTAGTCGTTATCGCCGGGGGTCCGGGCGTCGGTCCCGCGGTCGGCATCGCAGAGCGCGTCGCGGACGACCACGGAGCAGGAAACGTCTCCGTCGTCTACCGCGACGACAAACCCGCTCACGCCGACCGTCTCGACGCGTTACGCGACGGAGGTGCGACGGTCGATGTTCTTGGCGACGATGAACCGTTACGCGACGCCGTTGCGGACACCCTCGATGGATCGGCGGACGCGCAGGTCTTCGTCTACGGATTCGACGGCTTCGTGCGCGAGGCGTCGGAGGCGGTCGAAGATGCGGGTTACGACGGCGAACCCAAGGTCGAGAACTTCGGATAGACTCTTGTCGAGGCGGTACTTAGACAGGTTTGTATGACGGTAGTAGGATTTCTCACGGTCGCGCCCGCACAGGACAGCATGTCCGCCGAGATAGCCAAGGCGGTCAAGGCGCTCGAACGGTTCGATGTCTCGTACGAGACGACAGGTATGGGAACTATAATCGAAGCCGAGGACGCCGCGACTATATTCGACGCCGCGAGCGCGGCACACGACGCCGTCGACTCGTCGCGCGTCGTTACGTCGCTCAAGATAGACGACAAACGTGGCGTCGGACAGACCGCACGCGGAAAGGTCAAGTCGGTCGAGGAGCATCTCGGACGCGAAGCTAAGAGCGGTCGGTGACGCGGACCCGTCGAACCCTGCGCCGTTGCTCTCATCAGGTCGGAAAAGACTGACCTTTACATCCGCTTCACGTACCCCCGTTATGGATTTATCCGTGGTCGACCCGGCGGCTACACATACGCTCGACGGTAGCCAGGAGTCGCGTGCGTGGGTGACACCGTGGGTGAACGACAGACATCTCGACGCAAACAGGATAGACAAGTACGTCGTCGAGGTAGAGGTGTACGATGAGGCGGGCAACACCGAAACCGGATTGGTTGAGGTACCCCCACCGGGGTAGCCGGATAATCTCCATGTCAGGTCAGTTAGTCGTCTCGGTAAGTGGTTCGTCGACCGGCGAGAGTGACTCTATGCGCCGTTTCGGCGGTAACCTGCATAGAGCAGAAAGAGTGTGATTATTTTGTTCTACCACAAATGTTTTGCGGAACGCCAACTACAAGAGCCTGGAGGGCGTACAGATAGCTAATGGGGGGATGATAGGAGGTTTACCTCCCATGATAAAAAAGAGGGACGAGAGAACTCAAATCGATGGTAGGTGGGCGTTGCCAGAGGCTCAAAAAGAAACAGAAGAAGTTCTTTCTCTCATGGAGATGTCGAACGAAGAGCGCGACGAACTCCTGGTTAGCCAGAATGCCGGGGTTCTCTCGCTCTGTAAGAACAACGTGCCGTACTCTTTCCCCGTATCGTACGAGTACGGTCCTGAGGAAACGCTCATTGTTCTGATGCTTGGGTATGCACCGGGGAGTAGGAAGAGAGAGTGGATAGAGGATGGTGGAGCAGCTACATTCGTCGTTCACGAGATGAAGGAAAACGCTGAAGCGCGGAGCGTCGTGGTAGAGGGAAGGCTGTCCGAGGTGAAGAGAGAGGACGAAGAAAGAGCGTACGAAGTTCTAAGCGGTGCCAAGTTTACCTCCATGCACGAGTCCGGGGTGCCCATCGAAGAAACCGACTACGCTCTCCACGAGTTAGAGGTGGAAAATGTACACGGGAGAAAGTTCGAACACGACGCTTTAGACGGTCGATAAACACTCACGCTCACATCGAACTCAGCGGGTGAAACCGAGCCGGGCGATAACTACGTCCGTTTTGAGTGTTCGACTGAAGTCGGTTTGTGTTTAGCTGTCGGTAACCGAGTAGAGACTATCTGCGGCAAGACTTACACGGAATAGTGCCTCGGCGGTTGGCTACGGTGCGGATATCCGAGACAGCCTTCCTGTTGAGGCGGGGGCGACCGTACCAACTGTACCCAGCTTAAGCCTACGCACGGTCTTACCGACCTTTTTCCAAGCTCGTAGAAGCTCGCGTACGGCTTCCTTGTTATCAGTTCTCGTGAGGTTGCGTATCTCAACCTCGGGAACTTCGTTCTCGGGTCTTCTATTCCCCGCGCCGTCTTCGCTCGGCGACTCGACGTCTCATGCATACTACTACAGGAGGATATATCGAAATTTAAAACGTTCCGACGGGGATTTGAACCCCGGTCCCGGGCTCCGCAAGCCCGGAGGATAGTCCACTACCCTATCGGAACTCGTCCTACCGTTGTGCGGTGGTTCCCAAAAGGGTACCGAATTTACGCACGGGATACGTGGATAACCTATGAAGATAGACGGTTCGATCGGCGAGGGCGGCGGACAGGTTCTGCGTACGTCGCTGGCGCTCGCGGCGGTTCGTGGCGAACGCGTCGTGGTTGAGAACGCCCGTGCCGGACGTGAGGAAAAAGGTCTGAAGGCACAACATCTCGCAGGCGTGCGTGCGCTCGCCGCGCTCACCGACGCGACGGTCGAAGGCGACGAGATGGGTTCGGGGCGCATCGTCTTCGAACCCAACACGCTGTGTGGAGGCGAGTACGAGGTCGATGTGGGCACGGCGGGCGCTGTGACGCTCGTTGCTCACGCCGTCCTGCCCGCCGCCCTCTACGCCGACGACGATGTCGTCATTAGGATACGCGGCGGGACGCACGTCCGTTGGAGTCCGACGTACGAGTATTTCGCCGACATCTTCCTACCGCTACTGCGCGACGCCGGTGCCAAAGCGGACGCCGAACTAGTCCGACGTGGGCACTACCCTCAGGGTGGCGGCGAGGTCGTACTGCGCGTCTCGCCGTCGTCTCTCTCGCTCGTCGAACCCCGGCGCGGTGAACTCAAACGCGTCACAGGCGTCTCGCACGCGTGCGGACTTCCGGAGGGTATCGTCGAACGGCAGGCGGAGTCAGCGCGTGAACGCCTCGCCGAACTCGGCGCTCCGGTAGACATCGACGAGGTACACGTCGACGAAGCGCCGTCGAAGGGGACAGCGGTGACGCTCATCGGTCACGCGGGTACGCGTCTCGGTGGGAGCGCGTTAGGGGAGCGCGGAAAGCCCGCTGAGGAGATAGGCGTTGAGGCGGCGGACGAACTCATCGAAGGCGTCGAATCGGGCGCGGACCTCGACGCTTACGTCGCCGACCAGCTCGTGCCGTACGTCGCTCTCGCAGGCGGTTCGTACGAGGTGCCGCGTGTAACGTCGCACCTGCGCACGAACGTCAGGGTGGCGTCGAAGTTCGGCGACGTATCCCTTGACGGAACTCGTGTCGTCGGGACGCAAGAGCAAGATAGTTAGGCGGCGCGCCCGCCTTTCCGACATGAAAGACCTGTTCCTCCGCGCGGCACGCGGCGAGCACACCGAGCGTCCGCCAGTCTGGCTGATGCGTCAGGCGGGACGTTACCTCCCGGAGTACCGCGAGGTGCGCGACGACTACACGTTCCGCGAGGCGATATCGACGCCCGAAGTTGCCGAACGCGTCTCGCTTCAGCCGTACGAGCGTTTCGCGCCCGACGGCGTCGTGATGTACTCCGACATACTCGTGACGCTCGAACCCCTCGGCTTCGACTACCGTATCGAGAGCGGCGTCGGTCCGGTGGTCGAGAACCCGGTGGATACGCCCGAAGATGTCGAACGCGAACGCGGCGACGTACGCGAAGAACTCGGCTACGTCGGCGAACTACTCGAACGCCTGTCTTCGCACCTCGGCAACGACGCCGCGACCATCGGCTTCGCCGGAGGACCGTTCACCGTCGCGTCGTACGTCTTCGAAGGCGGGCGCGACGAGGTGCGGCGTTTCCGGGTGCGTCATCCCGACGCGTTCGCCGACCTTCTCGATGCCTTCGCGGACGTTACGGAGGAGTACCTGCGGTTTCAGGAGGAGAACGGCGCGGACGTAATCCAACTTTTCGACACGTGGGCGGGCGAACTTGCTCCCGAAGACTACCGCAAGTACGCGCTTCCGTACCACCGCCGTCTGTTCGATGCCGTCGATGTACCCACGATACTTTTCGTCCGCAATCCGCGTCTCGACGAGATGCAGGAGAGCGGCGCGGACGTTGTCTCGCTCGACTGGACGGTCGACATGCGCGAGGCGCGTGACGAACTCGGCGACACGCCCGTACAGGGGAACCTCGACCCTGCGCGGTTGTTCGGCACGCGCGAGTCGGTGCGGCGCGACACGGAGCGCGTGATAGAGAAGGCGGGTGACGCAGGACACATACTCAACCTCGGACACGGCGTTATGCGGAACACGCCCGTGGAGAACGTCGAGGAGTTCGTGAGTACGGCGAAAAGCGTCGAACGGTGAATGTAGAGCGGTGCGCGTGGGACGCTAAACTTCCTCGACGGTCACACGCCGGTTTGCGTCGACGGCGTCTTCAAGCGCCTCCGCGATGGCGCTCCCACGCGAGACCTTGATGTCGCCCTGCCGCCCGACGGTCGCTGTGAACAGGTACTCGCCGTCGGCGTAGACCTCGACCGTCTCGCCCTCCATTCCGTCGAGTTCCATGATGACGTGGCGCGAGGTTATCTGCACCTCGGCGGACTCTCCGTGTTTATCCGCCGCACCCGCTCCTGCGCCCGACGACTGGCTCACCATCTCCTCGGGGCGCTCGTCGTGAGACTTGACCTCGATATCGATACCGAGGCTGTTCTCTATCCCGTTTATGGTCGCGCCGTTCTTGCCTATCACGAACGGTATGTCGTCCTCGTCGACGTAGATGACCGCCTGGTCGTCGCCGACGAGTTCCACATCGACGTATCCGCGCGCGACCTCGCCGATTTCGCGCTGTATCTCCTTCTTGACGAGGTTCCATGCGCCTCCCGTCTTGCCGCGCTCCTCCTCGCCGATAGGCATCACTACAACCTGACGGTTGTACGAGTAGATTTCGTACTCAACGTCGCCTGTCTCGAAGTTCGACACCTCGATGACGGGGCGGGCGAGGTCTTCCTCAACGAGACCTTCGGGGACCTTGACGACGCTTTCGAGGTCGTAGACGCGCTCGACAGCACCGTCCTCGATATGGACGACGGTGTCGACGACCTGTGGTATCATTCCGAGTTCGACGCGTCCTATGAGGCGCTGGACGGAGTCTATGGCGCGCGTCGCGTGTACGACGCCCACCATGCCGACGCCCGCGAGGCGCATGTCGGCGAAGACCTCGAAGTCGTCGGTCTTGCGTACCTCGTCGTAGACGGTGTAGTCGGGGCGCACCATCAGGAGAACGTCGGCGGTGTTCTCCATGCTACCCTCTAACTTCGAGTACTGCGTCACCTCGCCGCTGACCTGCAGGTCGCGCGGCGACTCCATCGTCTTGACCGAGTACTCGTGGTCGTTGAGGAACTCCGCAACCGCCTGCGCGAACGTCGTCTTGCCCGCTCCGGGCGAACCCGCGATGAGCATGCCACGCTGGTCCTCGATAAGGCGCTGTTTGAGGTCCTCGCTCAGACGGTAGTCCTCCATGTCGACCTTCGCCACCGGACGCACCGCGGTAATCTCGTGTCCGTTCGAGAACGGCGGGCGCGCGATTGCGATACGCATGCTCCGTAACTGGACGATGGTCATGCCGTCGCGCTCAACCTCGGTGAAGCCCTCGTCGCTCCTGTTGACGACCTCGATAATCTCCTGCGCCATCCGCCGGACCTCGTAGCCTTCGAGCGCCCGGTCGCGTATCTTACGGAAACGCATAGCGCCGACCTCGCCGCGTTTCGCCTTCGGAGCGACGCCTTCCTTCAGATGCACCGACATCGTCTTCTCGTCGAAGTACTGCTCTATCTCCAGTTCGCCGTACTCCGGCTCTTCGGGACGGAGGTAGATTACTTCGAGACCTTTCGCCTTCGCAATCTCGCTCTGGACGCCGTCGGAAGTCACGAACGTCGCATCGTGTTCGACGGCGAGAGCGCGTATCATGGCGTCTATCTCGCCGCCCTTCGCCATCTTGACCTCCTCAAGCGTTGGACGCTTGCCCTCGTATTCGAGGACGATATGACCGTTCTTCGCAAGCTCGCTCAGGTGCTTCAGCTCCTCGATACCGTTGTGACCCGTCTCGCGTCCCTTGTTCGCCTGCGATTCGAGTTCTGCGACGACCGACTCATGGACGATGACCTTAGCGCCCTTGAAGTCGCCTTCCTCTATCTTCTGTGTGATACGACCGTCTACTACGACGCTCGTGTCTGGAACTATCTTCATCTAAAACCTATGCGAGAACGTCGTCGAACTCGCCTTCGTCTATGCGTTCGGCGGCGCGACGTGGGTCCTCTCCCTCTATCTTGACACCGAGACAGACGCACGAACCCGCTATCTCCTTCGCGGCGTTCTTGGTGTCGTACGACAGCAGGTCGTCAGCCTTCATTTCGGCGACCTTCTTCAACTCCTCCGCCGACATGTCCGCCACGAACTCAGCCTGCGGGCGACCGCTACCCGTCTCGAATCCGAGTTCGTCCTTGACGAGCGCCGCCGTGGGCGGTAGACCGACCTCTATCTCGTAGTCTCCGTCCTCGACGGTGACCGTGACGGGGACCTCGGTGCCTTCGAAGTCCGCTGTCTCCTCGTTTATCGCCTGTACGACCTGTCCAACGTTCACCTCGGTGGGTCCGAGGGCGGGTCCGAGCGGCGGTCCCGCCGAAGCCTCGCCCCCTTCAACCAGAGGCTCTATCGTTTCAGCCATATCTCAGACTGACGCGGTCGCGTATTAAGGATTTTGGAACGGGGCACTCCAACCCCGGTATGTTGAGAGCAATTAAAAAAAACTATATGATAACAACGAATGTATAGAGAACACCGGACTTAACAGGGGGGATATGTCGGCAAAATACCCCGGAGAGGGTAGCAAGTTGAAGTACAAACTCGGAGTTCCACGGATAGACAAGGATATAGGTGGGGTCAAAGGCGGTACAAACGTTCTGGTTACGGGAGACGCCACCACCGCTAAGGACGAGTTCTTGCGCAGAACTGTTACAACAGGGGTGGAAAACGACGAGGGAGTCGTCTACGTGACAACCAACGACCCTGCCGAAAAGGTTCTCGAAGAACACGAAGTGGTAGACCACGACCGGTTCGCTGTCGTCGACTGCGTCAGCGAAAGTCAGGGTGTTAGCGACATCGAGACCTCCGAGACCGTGAGAACGACCGGCTCACCAAGTGACATGACCGGAATAGGCATACAGGTATCGGACATCTTGGAGGAGTTCTGGGAGGTACGCGGAATCAAGCAAAACCGAGTCTGTCTCAACTCCGTCTCGACGCTCCTGATGTACTCGAACCTCGAAACCGTCTTCCGGTTCCTACACGTCTTCACCGGACGCGTCAGGAGCGTCGAAGGTCTCGGTATCTTCCTTATCGATCCCGGTATGCACGACGAAAAGGAGTTCTCCACCCTCCAACAGCTCTTCAACGCCACCGTGGAGTTCGACGATGGAAGGGTCCGCGTCGACGGACTGACCGACGAACCGACCGACTGGACGGAACTGGAGTGAGACAGATGGACGCGCCGAGTAGTCGCTGAGGCAAGCTCAACGTACTCGGCGGTTCACTCACTACGTTCGTTCACGCGCCGAGCAGGATTTGAACCGACTGTATCGCGCAGTCGATACGCGTGAGGCATGCGGAGCATGCCTCTAACAGGTCCAGAGGGTTACGGTGGACGCGCCGAGCAGGATTTGAACCCGCGACTTGCTGGTCCGAAGCCAGCTGCTCTGTCCAAGCTGAGCTATCGGCGCCGGTACGGCGTACGTCAAGGCGTCCGATAAGATTTCCTGTTTGGTGAGCACGGCTTTCCTTTAGCTTTATGTGCGCCGCGGGCTACGTACACCACATGCTGGACATCGACGACACGCCTATAACGAGGAACGGAAACCTGCTGATACTCGCATACGACCACGGTCTCGAACACGGACCCGTCGACTTCGAGGACGTGCCCGAAAGCGCCGACCCCGAACACGTCTTCCGTGTGGCGCAACACGACGCCGTGACGGCGCTCGCGGTGCAGAAGGGTGTGGCAGAGACGTACTACCCGGAGTACGAGGACGACGTCAACCTACTCGTCAAGCTTAACGGCACGTCGAACCTGTGGCAGACAGAACCGTACTCGCCCAAGAACTGTACCGTCGAGTACGCCGCCGAGCTGGGCGCGGACGCAGTCGGATACACGATGTACGCGGGTTCGAACCGCGAGGGCGAGATGTTCGAGGAGTTCCGCGAGGTGCAGGAGGAGGCACGCAAGCACGACCTGCCCGTCATCATGTGGGCGTACCCACGCGGTCAGCCCGTCAAGAACGACAAGAAGACCGGTATCATCTCGTACGCGTCGCGCATAGGACTCGAACTCGGCGCCGACGTGGCGAAGGTCAAGTACGCGGGTTCGCAGGGTGCGATGGAGGAGGTCGTCGACGCATCCGGACGTATGAAGGTCGTAATGTCGGGCGGTTCGAAGAAGTCGGACCGCGCATTCCTGAGCGACGTACACGACACCGTCTCAGCGGGCGGGCACGGACTCGCCGTTGGACGCAACGTCTTCCAGCGCGAGAAGCCGTCGCGTATACTCGACAAGCTCGAAGGCGTCGTCTTCGAGGGCAAGGGCGTCGACGACGTGCTATGACAGCACCCTCCAAGGCTTTCGAGAACGTTGTCGACGAGGTAATCGCCGCCGCACCGCGCGTAGCCGACGGATTCGCTGACGGACGCGCATACGACGGCGTCGAGAACCCGTCTGGTCAGGAGGTACTCGCCGCCGATATACGCGCCAACCGCCTGCTCAAAGAGCGTATCACGTCGCTCGACGGCGTCGGCGAGTTCGTCTCGGAGGAGGAGGAGGGAGTTATCGACTGCGGTTCGGGCGTCGGCGTTGCGGTCGACCCTCTCGATGGTTCGTCGAACCTCGTCACCAACAACATCGTGGGAATCATCGTGGGCGTCTACGACGCGTCGCTTCCGTGCGCCGGCACGGAACTCGTCGGTGCGGCGTACGTCGTCTTCGGTCCCCTGACGACCTGCGTTGTTGCAGACGGGGAGACGGTCGTCGAGTACGTCGTTGAGGAGAAAGACGGACGAGGGGAGCGCGTCGATGCCCGCGAACTTTCGCTCCCCGAACCAACCGTCTACGGATTGGGCGGCGGACGCGAGAACTGGACCGACGGATTCGCGTCGTTTGCCGACGAGGTCGAACGCGAGCTAAAGCTACGTTACGGCGGTTCGATGGTCGGCGACGTGAATCAGGTTCTGCACAAGGGCGGCGTCTTCGCGTACCCCGCGCTCCGCGACCGTCCCGAAGGCAAGTTACGCACGGTCTTCGAGGGCGCTCCGATGGCGTACATCGTCGAGGCGGCGGGCGGCGCATCGTCCGACGGCGAGCGGTCGCTTCTCGAACGCGAACCCGACGGCGTCCACGACCGTACGCCCGTCTACCTCGGCAACGCGTCGCTTATCGAACGGCTCGAAGAACGGGTTTAGATTCCTTCTACTCGCGCTCGTCCATCGGTACGTACCCGACGCCGCGTTCGCCGACGTACTCGGCGCGCGGACGGACGAGACGGTTGTCGTCGTACTGCTCCATGACCTGCGCCGTCCATCCGACCGAACGCCCGACCGCGAACATGGGGACGAAGAAGTCGATGGGGACGCCGAGCGAGTAGTAGACGGTGCCGGAGTACAGGTCGACGTTGGGCGAGATGCCTTTCTCGTGTATACGTTTTTCCTCGCGGAGGAACTCCTCGACCTCTTCGAGCATCGAGAACCAGTCGGGTCCTTCGGTCGTCTCCGAAACCTCCTGCGCGATGTCCTTGAGTACCTCGGCGCGCGGGTCGAACTCCTTGTATACTCGGTGTCCGAATCCGGGGACGCGCTCGCCCTCTTCAAGCATCTCTGCGAGGTAAGACGAGACGTCCTTGTCGCTGTCCTCTATGTCGAGGAGCATCTCCATGACGTCCTGGTTCGCGCCGCCGTGCAACGGACCTTTGAGAGCGCCTATAGCTCCCGTGACCGCCGAGACAACGTCCGACTCGGTCGAAGCGATAACGCGCCCCGTGAACGTCGAGGCGTTCAGACCGTGGTCGGCGTGTAGCAGAAGCGCCGTGTCGAGTATCTCGGCGTGGCGCTCGTCGGGTTCCTCGCCGTTGAGCATGTAGAGGAAGTTCGCCGCCGTATCTAGGTCTTCGCGCGGCTCAACGGTTTCCTCGCCGTCGCGCGCCCTGCCGAACGCCGCGAGCGCCGTCGGTGCCTTGGCGAGAACCGAGAGAGCCTTTTCACGCGTCGTCTCGCCCGCGTCGCCGTAGACGCTCGTGGCGGAGACGGCGCTCCGGAGAACGTCCATCGGAACCGCGTCGTCGGGCGCGTGTTCGACTATCTCCGCGACACCGTGCGACAACGACCGGCGTTCGTCGAGTTCTCCGCGGAGCCCGTCGAGTTCGTCGCGGGTCGGAAACTCACCGTTCCAGAGAAGGTATGCGGTTTCCTCGTACGACGACTGCTCGGCGAGTTCCTGCGCGTCGACGCCGCGGTAGAGGAGCTCGGGCTTCTCTCCGTCTATATCGCTCAGCTCCGTGTCGGCGACGATGACGTTTTCGAGACCTATCCGGCGTATCGGTTCGGGGTCGCTCATCGTTGTGGGGATATCGGTGCAACACGTTAACTTTCTTGCGATAAGTTTACCGAACGCCGGACCGTTCCGAGCCTTCGACATCACCCGGGGGTTCAGGTGCCGTAGTACTCCATACCACATCCCCTGCACCAGATAGCCCCCGTTCTCCGGTGTTCGACGGTGTTTGAACAGCCACAGTCCGGACAGTCGGTGTCGGTGACTCTCCAGTCCCCCTCCCCCATTCTAATCTGTCCTTTCTAAAGCGTCAGAAGTAAAGTAAGTTTTGTTTTGAGCGCGGAATAATACGTAACGGTCGCAGGTTCCGTCTCTATAGCCGGGGTTCAGCCGACGTAGCCGAGAGCCTGAAGTCGGTCGGTTACCTCGTCCTCGTCCGTCTCGACGGCTTCCTTCCAAGCCGCCGGTTCGTGCTCCCCCGTGTCGGTTGCCTGAGTCTCAACCCACGGTACCGTACGGACGGCGGGATGGAGGAAGCCGACGGGGTGGTCGTAGACGCCCCACTCGCCGAGGGCGTCGCCGTGGTCGGCGGTGATAGCGACATCGGCGTCTACGTTCGACAGGAGAAGTTCGACGTCGTCAAGGGCGGTGCGGAGGTTGTCGCGGTAGGCGCGCATGAACCTGTCGCGTTCTATCTTCCCCTTCCGCAGGGCGTCGACGACCGTGTCGGCGGAGTCAGGTCCGAACGTTGCCGCCTCGAAGCCGTCGATAGACAGAAACGGATGGTGGGGCTGGATGTAATGGACGACCAGACGGTCAGGGTCGTGTTGGCGCGCCGCACGTATCGCACGGTCGGTGACAGGACGCGGCAGGACGGTGTCCTCGTCTTCGTCCCATGCGTAACGCCATACTTCGTCGAGTTCGAGGAAGTCGTCCTCGTCGAGAATGCGCTCGGAGAAGGCGTTCGACGTTACGTAGACGGTATCGGCAACCTCGTCGGCGTGGTCGTCGTCGAAGGTCTTCGCCATCCACTCCTTCGACATGCTCCCAACGGACTCGACGCGGTCTACTTCATCAACCGAGCCTATGAAGTCGTACTCATCCGCGACGGAGCGCAGAAGGTCGACGCGACACGCGTCGAGTATGATGAGAACGTCCCAGTCACGCTCGTAGACGTTGGTTCCCCGCGGTATGGGATACGCGAGCCACCAGAGTCCGGCGTACAGGTCGTAGACGATATCACGGACGCCTTCGAGTCCGTTCTCACGGACGTTCTTTGCCTGTTCGCGCACCCAGTCGTCGAATCCCATTACGCCCCGGTTGTCCTCTGTCGTACTATCTCTTTCGTTTAGAGATAGACTACACCGACGCCCTTGCCGAACTGCTTGGGATGTGCAACAATCTCCTCGGTCTCGTAGTCGTTGGTTTCGACGAGTTCGTCCCAGAACTCGCTGACGCCCCAGTCGGGGTGTCCGACGCCGACATGGCGCTCCTCAAGCTCGTCGTACTCGCGCAGGCGTCTCTTGCACTCCCTGCGCGTCTCAGCGTGTGGAATGATGTCGTGAAACGCGACCACGGCGTCGTCGGCGGCAAGCTGTTTGTACTTCTTGAAGTCGTCCTTGACCCCCTCGTACGTGTGGTCTCCATCGATAAACAGGAAGTCGACGGGTTCGTCGAAAGCCTCCGCAACCTCCTCGAACGTCTCGTCGTCGTGGGAGTTGCCGCGGACGACGTCAACGTCCTTCGACGGTGCGAACTCGTGGAGGAGGTCGTCACGTCGCCGCTTCAAATCCTTGCCGGGCAGGTCGAGGCTAACGAGGTGGTCAGCGGTGTCGAGATGTCTGCACCAGACGTAGAAAGTTCCGCCCCGGAGCGTACCGATTTCGAGTACGTTTTCGGGTTCGTGCTCCGCCGCCACCTCTGCGAGACCGCGAATCTCCTCCCGGAGTTGGGATATTTCAACGTTGAACGGCGAACCCGGCTCCACTTCGAGCACCGTATCGAGCACGTCTTCCAGACCGTCCTCCTCATCCATGCGTTCGCGTATGTCGTCGACGGCGCGGCTGTACAGCATCCGGTCGCCGTACGAACTCTGTATCGTGAGGTACGTCGTCAGGTACAGAGCACCCTTCTCAGCCATCGTCGTCATGCTCTTGTTCTTGAGGAGACGTTGCGCCGTCCCCAGCTTCGATACCATGGGGTTAGCGGAGGGTTACAACAGTATAATACTTGGGAATAGCCGGTAAAGACAAACGAGTATTTTTCATTACGGAACGAACGTAACGTTGATTACACCGTAACGGAACTATACGGATATGTTACCGTCTTCTGCACGTGCCGTCGAACTCCTCGGGTCGGCGGGCGGCGTCGTAGCTCTCCTTGCCGTAGGTTTCCTTACAGGCATGGACATCTGGATAGTCGAATCCCTTCCGAACCCCCTCGTGTTTTTTGAGGGTGTCGTTTCGGTCGTAATCTTTACGGCTGTTATCGGTATCACCGGGGTTATAGTCGTCTTGGACGTGTGGGGGGACGGCGACACAGAACCCGTCTACGACGGTCCGAGGGTTCGCGCAGTCGTGCCGGCTTACCGAGACGCCGACGTTATGGATGTTAGCGTCAACAGTCTCCTCGAAACGGAGTACAAGAACCTGTCCATCGGAATCGCCGTCGAACCCGACGACCCGGAGACGCGGAGACGCGCCGAGGAATTCGCCGACGAACACGATGATGTCGACTGCTTCGTGAACGGAAACCCCGGCTCGAAAGGTACGGCGATAAACCACGTCGTGAGCAAGACCGACGCCGACTACTACGCCGTCTTTGATGTCGACGAACGCGTCTCGCCTGAGTTCGTACCGACCGCGATGGGTGAACTAACGGACGGCGCGGATGTCTTTCAAGGACGGCGCGTTCCACGCGCGACAGGAGCTGTCGAGACGCTTGCGTACTGCGAGCGGCTCGTCGTTCACGCAGGCTACTCCTTCGGCGAACTGTTCAGCTTTACCAACTGCCTCAGCTCGTCGACCGTTTTCACGCGCAAAGCGTTTGAGACCGTTGGGGGCTACAAGGACAAGCTGACGGAGGATATAGAGTTCGCCCATGCGTGCTACCGCGCCGAACTCAACGTCGTACACGACAGAAGCGCGACGAACACGATGGAAGCACCTCATACGCTCCGCGACCTGTGGGGACAGCGCAAACGTTGGCGTATCGGACACGTCGATGTCTTCCAGTCGCGCGTACGCGAGGCGCTGTCGGGCGACTTCAGGCTGAGCGACCTAGGTTCAGTAGGACGTGCGTCGGCGGCGATGGTCGGCGGTGCGCTCTTGCTCGTCGGACTGTCGCAGATAGCCGTCCTGGTTGCGCAGGGAATGCTCTGGGCGTTCATCGCACCCTATGCGGTATCGCTGGGTTACGTGGGTACTGTCTGGGCGAAGGACGCGCACGACGGACTTATTGGTCTTCCGTCGCCGTCGGTTCTCGTGATGCCCGTTATCTACGCCGGGCATGGCGGACTCACGGTAAAGTCGTTCTTGGAGTACTACCTGACGTGGGAAGGAGAATGGTATCAGGTTACAAAGACGGAGTCGTAACGCCGGGCGGCAAGACGTGACGGACGACGGTGGACACGTCGGTCGGCGCAAGATACTCAAGATACTCGTCGGCTTCGGCGTCGCGCTGGTTCTGGTCTACCTGCTCGGGGTAGCCGTCGGCTGGGAGAACACGGTCGAGAGGGTGCGCGGTGCACATCTCGGCTGGGTGGGGGCGGCTTTCGCGTCGACGGTCGCGTGTCTCTGCGTCTGGGCGCTCATGTGGCACCGTATACTCGCCGCAATGGACGTCTCGGTGGGATACGGGCATCTCGTCGTGACGTTCTTCGCGGCGTCGTTTACCAACTACGTGACTCCCATGGGTCAGGCGGGGGGCGAACCGATTATCGCCTACATACTGTCGCGCGACACCGATGCGGGGTACGAACAGAGCCTTGCGAGCGTCGTGACCGCTGACGTTCTGCGCCTTCTTCCGTTCTTCAACGCCACGGGCGTAGGTCTCGCGTACGTCGTCATCGATTCGAGGCTACCCGGAAACCTCGAAAACCTCGTCATCGTCCTCGCAACGCTCGCCGTGACCCTTCCCGTACTAGTGGTGATGGGATGGCGATACAGGCGCTCCGTCCGCCGTTACGCCTTACGTTTCGCGGAACCCATCGCCGACCGGACAGAAAGGCTGTCTGCGGATGGTATCGCCGAGCGTATCGACAGGCTGTACGCGTCGGTGGGACAGGTAGCGGACTCGCCACGGACGCTTCTCGTCTCCGTGGGACTCGGATACGTTGGCTGGATACTTTTCGCGCTACCGCTCTACTTTTCGGCTCTCGCTCTCGACGTATCGGTCCCTCTCGTCCTCGTAGCGTTTCTCGTCCCGGCGACCGTCGTCGTGAGCTTCACGCCGCTCCCCGGTGGGCTAGGAGCGATAGAGGGAACGCTCGTCGTTCTCCTTACCGCGCTCGTCGCCGTCTCATCAGCCGACGCTCTCGCGGTCACGACCGTCTACCGACTCACAAGCTACTGGATAGTCATACTCGTCGGCGGTATCGCCGCACTCTGGGTCGTGGCGCGTGCCTAAGGCTCAGATAGCGCATCCAACGTCGCGGTAGAGGTAGTGGGTCATAACGTAGACGCCGGCGATAATCCCTGCGGCGGCGATGAACGAGTGTACCGACAGTTCAGCGATGCCGGAGTAGATGTTGCCTATGTTGCATCCGGGGGCGAGGCGCGAACCCACGCCCATCAGAAAGCCGCCCGCGACGGCGTTGGGGAGACGCTCGCGTTTGGGGACGCGGAGACGGAAGTCGCCGCTCCAGAACGCGGCGATGAACGCTCCGACTATGACGAAGGCTATCATCACCATATCGACGGTGACCGAGACTCCGTCACCCGCGAAAAGTACCGAACCCCAGTACTCGTAGCCGCCGGAGTCGACGCCGACGGTCTGGAGAAGGTACGCGGTCCACCGCGACTCCGGACCCGTGACGCCGACGATAGAGACCTGTGTGAACCAGACGACGGCAACGACTGTGATGCCGAGCGCCGCTGTGCGCGGGTCCCACGGACGTTTCGACGCCGCGCGGAGGTTGTCAATCTCGGCGAAACCCCGGAAGTAGTCTACGGTGCCGGCGTAGAGCGAACGTACGCCCGTGACCGTCGCGGAAGGCGCGAGCGCGACGGATGCGACAGCGTCCGCGGTCGCCTTCTCGCGTTTCTGCCCCTCACGTCCGAGAAGCGTGGCGTAGACGGCGACGAATCCGACGATGAACAGTAGTGCGACGACGGGCGCGGGTATGGGCGTCGCCTCGAACAGCGTGAAGCCCGTTCCGAACGTCAGAGGTTCGAAGTAGAGGCTCTGTAACGTCGGGAACGCGACCGTGAACAGCGCATATCCGACACCCATTGAGGCGAGAACGAGCCAGAAATGAAGGTATCCCTGTCCGGCGCGGTACAGCGTGCCGCTCGCACATCCGCCGGCGTACGTCATTCCTATACCGAAGATGAAGCCGCCGATGAGTCCCGTCAGACCCCATCCGGGCGTCCAGAAGCCTTGGTAGTAGCCGAGAGAGTACGCGACGCTCCAGAACAACATCGTCAGACCGGTGGCAGCGAGTACACCCTTGGTGACGCGGGCGTCCTTGAACGCGAAGAAGTCGCGGAATGCGTGTACGAAACAGAAACGCCCCTTCTGGAACAGTATCCCTAGAGCGATACCCACGACGGCGGCGATCAGTAGCGTTGACATCATCGTTCCGTAGTAGGGGTACCTAAATAGAAGTAGCCGTACCGGCAGTTATTGCGGCTACCGTCGAATACGTTCGGCTACTTCTTGTGGAGGAAGATGCGGTAGAGACCGTCGCCGCTCCGCCATACCTTGGCGTCCGCGTCGTCCTCGACAGCCTTGGGAACGTTCTCCGTACTCGGCACGTGGTCGGTCTCCTGTACGAGAAGGTCTCCCGAGTCTAGCGACCCTAGCGCCTTCTTCGCCTCAACCTGCGGATACGGGCACATCTCTCCCTTCATATCCTGAAACTCGTCCGCCTCGTCGGCAAGCGCCTCCGCCGTCTCGTCGTCGAGTTCGTCGGGCATCTCGACAACGTCTTCCCATTCGGGTGTGCTCATGGTTGAGGTACGTCAGGACACCGAAAAAGTACGTCGGAACCGTCGTATCTTGCCGGTAGTTAGTCGTTGCCGTCGTCCGCGATACCGTCGGCGATACGGCGCGCGTGAGCGAGGCGTCCCGTTACGCCGGCGCGTTCGACGTAGTTCGTGCAGAGATGGACGCCGTCGGGTAGGTCAAGGTCGTCAAGGGCGTCCCATGTCTTGTCGTACGCGGGCATACCCGGCACCCACCGGTGGACGTGCAAAGACTCCGCGGAAGCGCCCGTGATACGCTCGAACTCGTTGACCGCGACCTCGGCGAGTTCGTCGTCGGTGAAGTCGGACATTCCGGGAAGGCTCCACGGGTCGACGTAGCACGTGAAGACCTGGTCGCGTCCGAGGAACGATGCGTTCCACGTCAGACCACTGACGCGCGCGTCCTCGTAGTCGGGGACGAGAACCCCGATTCCGTCGCCGTCGTAACCGGAGCGGAGATGGACGACGCCGATAGGGTTGTAGGACAGGCGTCGGAGAACGTTGGCAGACGGTGCGACGCCCTCAAGTATGTCACCGGCGGTGGGAGCGGGTGTCGTGACGACGACCTCGTCTGCGCGCGTCGCCGTGGCTTGGGTGGTGACGACGTAGCCGTCCCCGTCGCGCTCGACCCGCTCGACGGACTCTCCAAAACGGACGGCGTCGGCGTGGGCGTCGTACAGCGCTTCGGGTAGGCGTGCCAGACCGTCGTCGAAGGTGAAGACCGGCGGCGCGTCGCGTCCCTTCAGAAGCTTCTTCGCCGCCCAGACGAGGACGCTTCTCCGGACGCCCGCCTGTTCGAGGGCGCGCACAGCCGAGTACTCCGCCGGCATCTCGTCGACAGGGGTTCCGTAGAGACCGCTGTAGAGCGGACCGAGGAAACGACGCGCCGCCTCGCGTCCGAACTTACGCGTGAGAAGCCGGTCGACGGTCTCCCCTTCCTGTGGCGGACGCGTCAAAGGTTCGGCGAGGACGCGCGCCTTCGAGCGCCACGACAGAAGGTCGGTCGTCACCGCCTCGCGTACCGACAGGGGAGCGACGCGGAGTTGGTCGTCGTGGTAGACGTACAGCGGGGCGTCATCGTCACCCTCCCGCATCTCGTCGCGCAGGTCAAGTTCGTCAACGAGCGCCTCGACGGGCGGCGTGAGACGGAGGCGCTGAGGTCCGAGTTCGAGAACGCGCCCGCCGTCGAGCACCGTACGGACCACGCCCCCGGGTTTATCGCTTCCCTCGAAACAGACGGCACCGACGCCGCGTTTCCGGAGTTCGTGTACGACACCCAGACCCGAGACGCCAGCACCGACGACCGCGACGTTCTCGTGCCGTGTCATCTACCGTACCGTCTGTCGCGTTCACGGTAGTCTTCGATGCACCGTCGAAGGGCGTCCTTGTGGAGTTCATCGACGTAACAGAGCTCGCTGTAGACGGTCTGCCATACGAGGACATCGGACAGAACGAACTCGGACACCTCGATGAGGAGGTCGGGTTCGCCGGGAACGACGAGCCGCTCCGCCACGGTGTCGGCGTCGACCTCTTCGGACGAAAGGTCGCCTTTCTCGACATCGCGCGCGAGACGGCGGAACGCGTCGACTATCTCCTCGCGTCCTCCAAGATAGCTGAGGACACGTCGGTCCGCCCCCTCGTCCCGTCCGTCACGGTCGCCCTCCACGACACGGACAGGGGGTTCGAGGTCGGCAACAGCTTCGGTGTAGACGCCGCGGTCCGCGGTATCGGGCAGGCAGACGGTCGCGGTTTGGACGCCCAACTCGTCACACCAGACGTAGAAGTCGCGTACTGTCGAGGGTCGGGCATCTCTCCCCAGGACGACGGCTACGTGGCGCGGAACCTCTCGATGGCACCGGTCTCCGTCGGAGCCGGATGTCGGCATAACCACGGAATTATAAAGGAGACCGGGTAATAAATACTGTCGATGAAAAGTCGGGTAACCGCGGTAGCCGTCTTGGTCGTCTCCCTGGCGTCTCTCCTCGGTGCCGAAAGCAACGGCACGGTTTCGTTCGCGCTCTTGGCTCTCGGTGCGACGGAGACCGAACTCGGTCAGGAACAGCGTCGCGCCGCCGCCGCGGTCGTAGTAGCGGTCATCGCTGTGTTAACCGCGACCCATCTTACCGACGTTACCGATACGGTGGCTGTCATCGCCCTGTCTGCGGTCGCGGTCGGGGAGGCGGCGGTGTATCCTCTGAGCGGTAGACGTTCCCTAGACTCGGTTTCGGCTCCCGTCTACATACTCGGCGGCGGTGCGACGGGTTCTGTTATGGGCATCCTCGTCGGTGCGGACGCCGGAGTTGGTGTCACGGTGGGCTTCTTTGCGGCTCTCGCGGCGGGTACGTCGAGGTCGCTCGACGCAGGCTTGTGGCTGACCGTGGTCGTCGCCGCAGTCGGAGCTTGGGCGGGGTTCGCGGTGGGTGCGACCTCATCTGCTCCGGTCCTCCTCGTCGCCGCCGTGGTAGTCTCGGCTCTCGCAGGCGCGGCGAACCTCGCCGATCTCATGACCGTTTCGGGGGCTTCCGCAGGCGCTTTTCTGAGCTACGTCGTCCTCGTATCCGGAGGTGTAGGCTGGTTCGCCGTTCTGGGGGTCTTCGTTCTGACGGGTGCCCTGACGACGGCATACGGACGCGACGAGAAGATAGAGATGGGTCTTGCCGAACACACCGAAGGAAGAGGCTTCGAGAACGTCGCCGCCAACGGCGCTGTCGCACTCACGTCGGCGGTTGTCTACGCCGCGGCTACGGGCGCAACCGTCGAGATAGCGGCGGCTTTCGCCTTCGTCGGCGGTATTGCGACCGCCGCCGCCGACACGGCATCGAGCGAGATAGGAACGGTGACCGGCTACCCGCGTCTAATCACGACGTTCGAGCGCGTCCCTCCCGGAACCGATGGCGGCGTCTCGTGGCAGGGGGAGGTCGTTACGGTCGTCGCAGTCGCGGTCGTCGGCGTTACGGCGTACGGTGTGGGCG
>JBKHFQ010000003.1:0-21585 GCA_046540135.1 Halobacteriales archaeon | reverse complement strand
ATCATGTCGTCGGCGCGGTCGACCATCCAGAAGTAGCCGTCCTCGTCGACGCGCGCGATGTCCTCGGTGTAGAACCAGCCTTCGTCGTCGAAGACCTCGTCGTTCTTCTCGGGCATCTTGTAGTAGCCCTCGAATATCTGCGGTCCCCGTACCGCTATCTCGCCCGTCACGCTCATCTCGTCGTCGAAGTCAAGGCGCTCCTCCGCCATCCCGCGTGGCTCTATGTCCTCAGGCGCGACACGTACCTCGTCGCGGTTCTCGGGATGGACGAGCTTGATATCGAGGTTGGGCACGGGCGCACCCACACACCCTGCTGCCTTCTGTACGCCACGAGGCGGTTCGACGCACCCCGCGGGTCCTGTCTCTGTCATCCCCCACCCCTCCGAGACGGAGACATTCCACTTGGTCTCTATCTTCTCGACGGTGTCCTCGGCGAGCGGCGCGGCGGCGCAGATGGCGTAGTCGAGCGACGAGACGTCGTAGTCGTCGGGGTTCTTGTCGTACTCACGTAGCATCATGTTGTACATCGCAGGAACGCCCGCGAACGCCGTGAGTTCCTCGTCCTCGATGGCGTTGAGCATCAGCGTCGGGTTGGGAACGCCCTGCATCACCATACTCCCGCCGACGTACAGGAAGCTACCCATGAGGGCGTTCAGTCCGTAGATGTGGAACAGCGGGAGAATCAGCAGAACCGAGTCCTCGGGGTCGATAGGCAGACCGCCGCTCGAATACGACTCGATGGTCGTCAGCAGGTTTTCGTGCGTCAGAAGGACGCCCTTGGGGTCGCCCGTCGTCCCGCTCGTGTACGGCTGGACGGCAACGTCGTCGAAGTCGCGTTCCGGACGGTCGAGTTCGGCGCTCGCGTCCTCTACCGCCGCGTCGTAGTCGACGACATCGACGCCGTCCGGCGCGTCGTCGCTTCCGCCGGGAAGCATCACGGTCGAAACTCCGGCTTCCACAGCGATATCCTCGGCGCTTCCTCCGGGTACCTTGTCGGACGCTATCATCACGTCTATCTCGGCGTTGTCGACGACGTAGACCATCGACTCGGGGTCCATACGGAGGTTGATGGGGACGGCGACGCCGCCCGCCTTGACCGTGCCGAAGTAGGCTGGCGGGAACTGAAGCGTGTTGGGAACGAACAGACCGACGCGGTCGCCGGGTTCGACGCCCTCCGCAATCAGAGCGTTGGCGACCTTGCGCGACTTCTCATCCAGCCCCTCGTACGTAATCTCCTGTCCGTAGCTCGTGCAGAACGCCGTCCTGTCACCGTACCGGTAAGCGCCCATCGCGGGTACGTCACCGAGATGGCTCAACCGTTCGCCGTCATGGTATTCCATACCACAGACGGGACAAGAACCGTGATAAATCTTGCTTTCTCACGAACGCCTCCGAAAACGAGGATAAACTCATACGTCGTTTAATAAACGGTTATTAGTGTCAGACCTACTTCGTATGCACATGGTTGACAAAGACGACCTGAGAGAGCAGCTTACAGAAGCGTTCGAAGGAGCCGACTATCCCGTAAACAGCCCGATGGACCTCGTGCCGGCGCTCCCCGAAGGTCCCGAGACCGAGTTCTCGTCCGGTGACTTCTCGATGACCGCGATGGAACTCAACACGCAGGCGGGCGGTCAGCAGGACTTCCCGTACGAGAGCGTTGACGAACTCGTCGAAGACATCCTAGAAGGTCTCGAAGACGAAGGCTACATCTAAGCTGGCTGGTTCACTCCTCGAATATTTTATAAACGTTAATATGGCGCGAACGGATAGCCTACTATAGGTGTAAACCATGGATAGAAGAAAGTTCGTTAAGTTCACAGGCGTTGCGGCAGCGGCAGGAGTAACCGGATGTCTCGGCGGCGGAGACAACGGCGAGGATGAGGAAAACGGCGACGACGAGGATAACGGTGACAACGGCGGAGATAACGGTGACGACGGCGGTTCCGAATCCACAGTCGGTCAGGACGGTAACTACACCGACATGACCGGAGAGGATGAGGTTGAGGTTGATGTCGGCGCGGGCGAAGAAGGATACAAGTTCGACCCCGCCGACGTAAGTATCGACCCCGGTACGACGGTGCGCTGGGTCTGGACCGGCGAAGGTAGCCAACACAACGTCATAGAGTCTGACGGCGAAGAGCCTCTAAGCGACCCCTCGTTCGAGAGTGAACTCACCGCCGAGGAAGGCTTCGAGTTCACTCACACGTTCGAGGAGTCCGGAACGTACGACTACGTCTGCGACGTCCATCTCGCTCAGGACATGATAGGTAGCGTTGAGGTCGTCGAAGGAGAAGGCGGCGACGGCGGAATGGACGGCGGCAACGAAACTGATACCGGTAACGAAACCGACGGCAACGAGTCGGAGTAGACGAGTAGCTAACTCAGTTTTCGCGGTCTGCGTTTTCGCGTTCGCTCTTTATCCAGAGGTCTCCGTAGAACTCGTCCTGTTCGAGACGTACGCCGTCGCGCATGGCGAGGAACTGGAGGGCGATATAGGTCGTTACTGTCTCGCGTTTGTTCTCGCCGCGTAGCTCGGCGAAAAGGAGCTCGTCGCGGTGCTCGAACTCGTCGGCGAGACGGTCGCGTACGGCATCGACACGCGCCTCGATGTCGTCCTCGTGTGCGGTCGACATCGCGTCCTCGGTTGTCGGTTCGGGCGCGCGTTCCGGACGGAACTCGATTCCCTCCTCCGGCGACGTGTCGTACTCGCGTTTCTCCTTCCACCAGCTTCCCCGTTCGCGCTCGCGGAGTTCGCGCACGAGTTCGTCGAGCGTCTCCGGGCGGCTCTTGTCACGTACCCTTCTGCGGTCAAGGCGGCGCTCGAACTCGGCTTCGAGTGCGTCGATGCCGTCGTCGAACGCCTCGTCGGGCGGGCGTCCATCGCGCCACTCCATCGCGGGGTCTTCGCCTTCGTCGTCCTCCTCGTCCTCCTCGACCACATAGTCGCTCTTCATACGGAGGAGTATGCTGGCGTAGAGCAACGCGCGCCCGGACCGTACGAGGTCACCCTCGTCGAGGCGCTGGAGGAACTTGTCGGTAACCTCGACGATATCTACATCCCAAGGGTCGATTTCGCCCTCGCGAGCCATCTCGACGAGGACATCGACCGGCTCAGTCTGCGGTTGCGTCTGCGGTTTCTCCGTCGCCGCTGTCATTGACCTTCACCCCCGTTATACGTGAGACGTTGTCGTCCTGCATAGTTACGCCGACGATACGGTCAGCCTTCTCGACCATGTTTGAGCGGTGACTGATGACGACGAACTGTGTCGCGTCGGAGATGTCGTCGATGGTTTCGGCGACCTTCTCTACGTTGACTGCGTCGAGCGACTCGTCCACCTCGTCGAAGGCGTAGAACGGTGCTGGAGTGTAGCGTTGTATGGCGAATATGAGCGACAGCGCCGTGAGCGAACGTTCGCCTCCGCTCATCTGTTCGAGACGTTTGACGGGCTTGTCGCGCGGCTTCGCCTCGATGGTCAGACCGCTCTCGAACGGAGCGTCGGGGTCATCGAGAACGAGTTCGCCGTGTCCGTCCGAGAGTTCGCTGAAGACCTTCTGGAACTCGGCGTCTATCGCCTCGAACGCCTCGGTGAACTTCTCCCGCTTCTTCTGCTCGAATCCTTCGATGCGCTCGTTGATGCCGTCCTTCTCGTCTTGGAGCGTCTCCTTACGCTCCTGTAGGTCCTCCTGACGCTCCTTCGTGTCGTCGTACTCGTCGATTGCGAGCATGTTGACGGGCTCAAGCTCCTCCATTTCGCCCTCAACGCGCTCGATTTCATCCTGTAGCTCGTCGTAGTCGGGTACGTCGTCGGGTATCTCGTCGAGCTTGTCACGGAGTTCGTCCGCCTCGTCTTCGAGCGACGAAAGCTGTGCGCGCAGGGAGTCAAGACGGTCGTCGGCGCGGTCTACCTTCCTGCGCGCCTCGTCGCGCTCGCCCGCCTTCTCCTCGACGGCTTGCTTCTTCTCGTCGCGCTCGTCGCGGAGGTCGCCTATCTCCTCGTCTATCTCCTCGATTTCAGCGCGTTTCTCGTCCGCCTCGTCTTCGAGCGCCTCCATCTCGTCCTGTATCTCCTCGATAGCGTCCTCCTTCTCGTCGCGTTTCCCGTCTATCTCCTGTATCTTATCCTGGTACTCCTCGATAGCGTCCTCCTTGTAACCCTTTTCGAGTTCGAGTTCGTTGAGCTCTCCCTCTACGTCGCGGAGGTCGTCTTCGAGCGCGTCTATCTCGTCACGTATCTCGTCGGCGCGGTCGGTGAGTTCGGAGACGCGTGAGCCTTCAAGTTCCTCGCGGAGTTCTTCGACGCGCTCTTCCTTCTCGTCTATCTTATCGCCGAGTTCCTCGACGCGTTCCTCTGCATCTTCCATCTCGTCGCGCGTCTCGGAGCGCTCCTCCTCCACCTCTTCGAGACGGTCTTCCTTCCCGTCTATCTCGTCCTTCAGACGTTCCTGTTCGTCTTCGAGGTCTTCGAGACGTTCCTCGTACCTCTCGACCTCGTCGCGTTTGTCGCGCAGGTCGTCGTTCACTTCTTCGAGGCGTCCGTTCACGTCCGAGAGGTCGTTCTTGACCGCGCGGCGCTCGTCTTCGAGCTTCTCGATGCGGTCGGCGAGGCGCTGGACTGCGCCCTTCGAACCGAACGAGTAACGCGACCCGCGCTGTGAACCGCCCGTCATCGCGCCGCTCTTCTCGACGAGGTCTCCGTCAAGCGTAACCATACGGTAGTCGCCCATCATACCGCGCGCCGTCTCCATGTCCTCGACGACGAGGGTGTCGCCGAAGACGTACGAAAAGACACCCGAGTAGCGCGCGTCGAACTCTACGAGGTTGTAGGCGTAGTCGACGACGCCGTCGCGCGAAAGCGGCTTCGACGATAGCGAACGGTCGTGCATCTCGTTGAGGGGCAGGAACGTCGCACGTCCGGAGTTGCGCCGTTTCAGGTGTTCGATGCACCGCTGACCGACGCCGTCGTCGTCCACAACGACGTTCGCCATCCTGCCGCCCGCCGCGGTTTCGCACGCCGTCGCGTACTCGCCCGCGACGCTACCGAGGTCGGCGACCGTGCCGTGTACGCCGTCTATGTCGGCGTTTAGCGCCGCGGAGACGGCGCGACCGTACGACGAACCTCCGCCGCCCGAACGCGCCTCCGCTTCTGCGTACTCCTCCTGCTTGGCGCGCAGGGACTCCTCGATGTCGTCGAGGTCTTCCTTTAGCTCGTCGCGTTCGGCGCGCAGGTCGTCGCGCACGTCTTCAAGTTCTTCGAGGTTCTTGCGCTCCTTTTCGAGCTTGTCGCTCAGGTCGTCCGCCTCGCGCTCCGCGTCTTCGAGCGACGACCGCGCGTTTTCGAGTTCTTCCTCAACTTCCTCGACCTCGCGTGTACGCCGCCGCGCCTCGTCGAGGAGGCGGTCCTTCTCGCGCTGGAGTTCGTTGCGCTCGTCGCGGAGTTCGTCGGCGGATTCCTTCTCCTCCTGTAGCTCTTGACGAACGTCGGCGTACTCGCCTTCGACCTCCTCGATTTCGTCCTCAACCTCCTGTAGCTTGCTCTTCTTCGAAGCGAGGTCGGACTTGATGCTCGACTTGCGTACCTTTGTGTCCTTTATTTTGTCATCCACATCGTCGAGTTCCTCGCGCGCCTTGTCGGCACCGACGAAAGCCTCGCGTCTCTTGTCTTCGAGTTCGTCGAGTTCCTCGCGTGCGTTCTCGACGCGCTCCTCGTTCGTCGATATACGCCCCTTTATCTCTTCCAACTCCGACTTGAGGTTGAGACGCTCGTCCTCACCCTTCCTGCTTATCTCTTCTTCGAGTTCGGACAGTTCGTTCTTGAGCGCCGCGAGTTCGTCGTTGCGCTCCTCAAGTTCGTCCTTGAGACGCGCCTTCTTTTTGCGCTCAGCGTCTATCCTCCCCTCGACCTCGTCTATCTCGTCCTCCGTGTCGCGTAGCTTCGCCGCCGCGAGGTAGGACTCGTACTCCTCCTTCTCCTCCTTTAGCTCCTTGTATTCGAGAGCCTTGTCGCGCTCGTCGGCGAGCTCTTCGAGTCGCTCCTCTATCTCCTCCAGAACGAGTTCGACGCGTTCGACGCGCTCCTGGACCACCTCAAGCTCCTCGCGCGCCTCCTCCTTCTTCTCGTCGAACTTCGCCGTCCCCGCCGTCTCCTCGATGATTCCGCGGCGCTCCGTGCCCGACATGTTGATTATGTCCGTCACGTCGCCCTGCATCACGACGTTGTAGCCTTCGGGCGTCACGCCCGCGCTTTCGAGCAGGTCCTGTATGTCGGACCGGTTGACCGACCGTCCGTTGAGGTAGTAGTACGAGTAGTAGTCGTTCGACGTGCGCTTGATACGGCGCTTGACGACCACCTCGTCGGCTTCCTTGCACTCGCCGCACGCCGAACGTATCTCCTCCTCGGTCACCGTCCTGTCGGAGTTGTCGAGAACCACCTCAACGCTTGCCTCGTTCACCGAGTCGTCGCCTTCAGGAGGGTCGTACAGGAGATCCGGGAGGCGACGTGCGCGCATGCCGCGTGTCCGCGCCAGACCGAGCGCGAAAAGTATGCTGTCGATGAGGTTGCTCTTCCCGCTTCCGTTCGGTCCGCTTATCGTCGTGAAACCCTCGTAGAACGGTACGGTGGTGGGTTCCCCGAACGACTTGAAGCCGTCTACGCGGAGTTCTTTTATGTGCATTATGCCACGTATATGTCGTCGCCTTCGTTTTCCTCATCCTCGTCAACGCCCACGCCTATCTCGTCCCTGTCGCAGTCCCCGTTCTCCAGTTCGTCGAGACGTTGCTGTACCTCGACTATCTCGTCGGTAAGGGCGTCAACCGTCGTCTCTAACTCCTTCAGGCGTGACCGGAGGTCAGACATCTTTTCCCCACGTACGGAGACGCGACTTATAACTCCAACGTCAGACGCGGGGATGACGTAGCGCCGTTGCGCGGTTCCGAAGAAGGGATATGTCGTCGTCCGGAAGGGCTTCCATGCTCGCACTCCGGTCGCTTGGGGACGCCGTGGCGGAGACGCGCGACTTTCTCGTCCCCTTCGACGCCAGACGGTACGCCGCTGTCGCCGCTGTCGCCGCGTTCGTGGGTATGCGTGCCGGATACGGGTCGGTTACCAACCTCGTCGCACTCGTCTTCACCGAGCGTGCCCCCCGCGAACCGCCCTGCTGTCGAAACCGTTGCTTCGGCTGTCGGCGGCGACCTTCTCGTAGCCGGTACCGTCGTCGTTCTCGTATCAGTGTACCTGAGCGCGGTCGTCGAGTACGTTCTCGTTGACGTTCTGAGAACCGACGAGGAACTACCACGTTTACGCAGGTACGCTTACGACCGAGCGGACGACGGAGCACGCCTGTTTCTGTTCCGCTCAGCCGCGACCGCGTCGTTCGCCGCGTCCGCGGGTGCGGCGCTTCTCGGTGACGGATATCCCGTCGCGGCGGCTTTCGTCGTATTCGCGGTCGTGGTTTCCCTTGTCAACGGTTTCACGACAGACTTCGTCGTGCCTGTCGTCGTCGTGCGGGGATGTAGCCTGAGGGAGGGATGGACCGTTGTCTCAAGTCTCTTGCGTCGCCGTCCGCGTGCCTTCGTCGGTTACGCCTGTGCCCGCGTCGTCGTCTCTCTTGCCGTCGCTGTCGGAGCTACCCTCGCCGCCGTCGTCGTCGCCGCCGTGTATGCGTTGCCGCTCGCCGCGCTGTCGTACGCTCTCGGTCTTACCTCCGCGGGACTCGGCGCACTCGCTACAACCGCCGCGGGCTTTGTTCTACTCTTCGTCGTAGCCGTCGTCTACGTTGCCCTCGTCGTCGCGTCCGTCGCTCTCGTCGTACAGCTACCTATCCGTCTCCTCGTCCGTTCGTGGTCGCTCCACTTTCTGGGTGCTGTCGACTACGAGTACGCCTTACTGGAGAGGGGCGAATCTGTGGGTACTTACGCATCCGACACGTATGGCGACTAGATGATAGTCGGGATCGACGACACCGACTCGGCGACACGCGGCATGTGTACCACCTACCTCGCCGCGGTTGTCGCCGAGCGTACTTCGCCGTTCGCACGCGTCAACGACCGCCTCCTCGTCCGTCTCAACCCCGACGTTGAGCACAAGACGAGGGGGAACGCCGCGCTCGCGTTGCACGTCGAAACGGACGAACCCGAACGGGTTGAGGATACCGTCGTCGATGCGGTCGAAGAGCATGCCGTCTTCGACGACGACAAGACGAACCCCGGGGTTGCGTTTCTGCGCGGTGAACCGACGGAGGCGCTCGGACGGTACGCCGTTGAGGCGGTGCGCGAGTACAAGACGCGCGACGAGGCGCGCCAAGTCGCCCGCGAAAACGGGGTGCGGGTACGCGGGTGGGAGAACGGACGCGGTGTCGTGGGTGCGACCGCGGCGGTGGGCGCGTCACGCGCCTTCGACGACTGGACGTACGAACTACTCGTCTACCGCGGACGCGACGAATGGGGCGACGACCGCCGCGTCTCGTGGGACTCGTTCTTCGACGCCCACAGAGCGACCTATCCGCGTACATGGGATACGGTCGACGAGGAGACGGGCGAGGTCGTCGCCGTTCCCGCGACGCAGGGACCCGTTGTCTACGGTCTGCGCGGGGCGTTCGGCGGCGTCTGGGACGCGAACTCGCACGTCGACGTCGAGAGCGCAGAACGCGTCGCTGTCTACAGGACGAACCAGGGCACGGACGCACATCTCGTCGATGCCCGTGCGAGCGAGACGCGGGACGGCGGTTCGTACCGTGTCGAGGGGAACGTGGTCGAACCGCCTGAGACACGCGAGGGGGGGCACGTCTTCTTCACGGTAGAGGACGACGAAGGTCTACGGTGCGCCGCGTTCGAACCCACGGGACGTTTCCGCGATGTAGTGCGCTCGTTGCGCGAAGGCGACCGCATCCTCGTCTGTGGGAGTCGCGCCGACGGGACGCTAAAGGTCGAGAAGCTACGCGTACTCTCCCTAAACCGGACGCGGCGCGTAAAGCCGACGTGTTGCGGACGCCGCATGGAAAGCGCGGGACGTGGGCAGGGGTACCGTTGTCGCGCCGACGACTGCGACGAGACGGCGGACACGCTCGTCCAGGAGCGCGTGGAACGAGAACTCGACGAGCGCTGGTACGAGGTTCCGCCGTCGGCGCGCCGTCATATCGCCAAGCCGCTCGTCCGTCACGAAACGGTTTAGGGACGAGGCGACGTACCGCGACACGATGGACGTACGCGAACTGCCGCTGGGCGACGAGGCGATACATGCCTTCCTCAACGACGGCGTCGAGTCTCTCTATCCTCCGCAGGAAGAAGCCGTCGAGGCGGGCATCGCCGAAGGCGAAAACGTCGTCGCGGCGGTTCCGACGGCGAGCGGCAAGACTCTTATCGCCGAGATAGCGATGCTTTCTGCGGTTGAGGACGGCGGAACGGCTGTCTACGTCGTGCCTCTACGCGCTCTTGCGTCGGAGAAGGCGGACGCGTTTCGGCGTCTGCCCGTTGACGTAGCCGTCTCGACGGGAGACTACGACGAGCGCGACGAAGACATTGGAGAGAAAGACGTCGTCGTTGCGACGAGCGAGAAGGTCGACTCGCTCGTCCGTAACGGTGTCACTTGGATACGTGACGTTTCATGCGTCGTTATGGATGAGGTACATCTTATCGACGACGCCGACCGCGGACCGACGCTTGAGGTGACGGCGGCGAAACTGCGCCGTCTTTCGGACCCGCAGTTCGTGGCGCTGAGCGCGACCGTCGCCAACGCCGACGAGTTCGCCGGATGGTTGGACGCGTCGCTCGTCGAGTCGGACTGGCGACCCGTCGACCTCAAGAAAGGCGTCGCGGCGGATGGACGCGTTGAGTTCGACGACGGAACGACGGCGGAGGGCGACGACGTCGAGACGTTGGTGCGTGGAACGGTTGACGACGGTGGACAGGCGCTCGTCTTCGTCAACTCGCGTAGGAGCGCCGAGGCGGCGGCGGAACGTCTCGCATCGCCCGGATTCGGCGAGTCGGGGGTCGAACACGAGATACGCGACTCGGCGTCAACCGAGACGGGCGAACGCCTCGCCGACTGTGTCGCCGGTGGCGTCGCCTTTCACCACGCGGGTCTACGCTCCGAACACCGCGAGACGGTCGAGGAGGCGTTCCGTGACAGACGGATAGCGGCGATATGCGCCACGCCGACGCTCGCCGCGGGTGTCAACGTACCTGCGCGCCGCGTCGTCGTACGCGACCATATGCGCTACAGCGACACCGGGATGAAACCGCTCCCCGTCCTTGAAGTCCACCAGATGTTCGGCCGCGCGGGGCGTCCGGGACTCGACCCGCACGGCGAGGCTGTTCTTGTCGCTGGAAACGCCGACCCCGACGAGCTACGCGAGAAGTACGTCGAGGGCGAACCCGAGCCGGTCTACTCGAAGTTAGCGAGTCGGAAAGCGTTGCGCACGCACGTCCTGTCGACCGTAGCGAGCGGATTCGCATCGTCGCGCGATGGCGTGCTGGAGTTCCTCGGTGCGACGTTCTACGCGTATCAGGAAGACAACGCCAATCTGTCCGGAACCGTTGACGACGTACTCGGATTCCTCCGCGACGCCGGAATGGTCGAAGGGGGGTCGGGCGGGGACGAAGAACTCTCCGCCACCGATCTGGGACACACAGTCTCGCGCCTCTACGTTGACCCGCTGAGCGCGTCGCGTATCGTCGACAAGATACGCGACGCAGACGAACCGACGACGCTCACGTTTCTCGAAGCCGTGGCGCACACGCCTGATATGTACCGCCTCTATCTTCGCAAGGGCGACGACGAACGTATGCACGGCTTCGCGCGTGAACACGGGGACGAACTCGTCGACACGCCGACCGAGTTCGACCGCGGGTACGAGGACTGGCTGGCGTCGCTCAAGACCGCGGTGGTCCTGCACGACTGGACCGACGAGCGGGACGAGGAGCGTATCGCCGAAAAGTACGATGTCGCACCCGGCGACGTGCGTACACGCGTCGAGCGTGCCGACTGGCTCCTGTACGCCGCCGAGTCGCTCGCCGAACTCATCGACTCGCCGCATGCGGGTACAGTCCGCGAGACGCGTCTCCGCGTCAAACACGGCGTCCGCGACGAACTCCTTGACCTCGTGCGTGTCCGTGGCGTTGGACGAGTGCGTGCACGTCGTCTGTACGAGGCGGGTATCGAGGACCGCGACGACCTGCGCGACGCGAGTGCCGACCGTGTCGCGTCCCTACTCGGTCCTAAGACTGCCGAACGCGTACTCGACGAGGTGGGGCGCGACGCGAGCGCCGACGAGATGGACGCTACGGCGTCGGTCGAACAGACGGAGCAGTCTTCGATAGGCGACTTCTGATTATACGCTACCGAGAACCTCGGTTGTTTCTGCCACGTTAACCAGAGCTTCGACTTTTTCCGTGTGAAAATCCTCGTCCCCTGTCACGAAGTAATCAGGTTCGACAGTCAGCGCGCATGCAAGCACCTCGGCATCGTTTCCCTCCCCGACCCCCTCCGCCGCGTCTGCGTACCTTCCTTCGTACTCTTCCTCGGGAACAACTTCGATATCCACGAGAGCACCTTCGAGCATCTCACGCGCACCTTCCTCCGAGACACCGAACGCGTCCGACTTTCTTACTGAGACTTCTTCAAGTTCGTACTCACATACCTCGGCGGTCACCAGACGGATACCTCTCGTATCGAGAAGTTCGGCTTCGGGTCCGTCGAAGAAGATACCCGAAATTAGGATGTTGGTATCGACGAAAACGGTCTTCATCCGTGTCTAACGTCGTCGAGTTCGTTGAGCATCTCTTCCTCGCTCACACCCGCGCTTTTCGCAAACTCGCGCAACGAGTCGCGGCGGTTCTCGGCGAGGAGTTCCCGGAGTGCCTCGCGTATCACCTCGCTCCTGCTCGCGTACATACCTGACTCGACGAGTTCGTCGAGTTCGCGTTCGACGCTCTCGGGTATCCGCGCCTGTACGGGCTTGAGTTCTTCGGGCATGTGTACTCGTTTGTGTTACAGAATTATGTGTCTGGTGGTCGCTGAACGGTAACCGGGCGAAAGTTTTTTGGCTGTGTTAGGTAGCAGAATCATGGTCTCAAGAGAAAACATGGTTGTGGGTGTCTGTGCGTTCTCGGCGATAACCATCCTCGTCGGCGGTGTGGAGTTCCAAATCAACACGTTCGTCGTGGTAGCCGCTGTTGTGATAGTCGGTGCCATACTGCCACAGGCGGTGAACAACTACTTGGACGTGAAGGAAGAAATTGAATAGCATGGTGGAACGAAACGAAGCTGTTCTCTACGCCTTCGCCCTTGTCTACGCACTCATCGGCGTGGGATACATCTACGCTCTTTCGGTCGATTCTCGAACTCTGATGAACGATTTCTTCGCACTTCTGATGGCGCTCACAGGTCTCGTGCTGTACGTCATGCCGCGTCTTGAGGAGCGTGAACCGTGATGTTTGACGCGCTTACCGCGTACAACGGTCTGCTTCTACGCGCCGGTCTGTACGTCGCGGTTTTCGGACCGCCTGTCGGCTACTACGTCTACACCGACTCGAAGGAGCGCGGCTTACCGCGCCCAAAGCTACGCGGTGTCGCATACGGCGTCTTCGGCGCTCTCGGTCTTGTCGTCTACATGGTGCGGAAAGCACGTTCTAACGACGGCGAGCGAAACCGTTAACGCCGTCGCGTACGACGCACCCGTATGCGCGTCCTCGAACGCACCGCCGTCGTCGAAGAGACCGACGACTTCCTCGCACGACTCGCCGAGGTACGCGACGAACACGCCGTCGTCGTGCAGGCATTCGACGCCCGGTACGTCGTCTCGCGTCTGCACGTCGAGGAAGCGGTGGGCAAAGCGCGGCGCTCGTTCAACCGTGGCGAGAACGTCGCCGACACTCTCTCTATGGAGGTCCTTCTGTACGCCGCGGGTACGCGGCAGATAGACGTGGCGACACGTATGGGTCTACGACCGGGCGAACACGACGCCGTCTTCGTCGTCGACGGCGACGCGGCGGCGGAGAAAGAAGCGGCGGAACGCGTTCAAGAGATGACGTACGAACCTGATGTGTTCACCTACGGCGACGAGACACGCCTTCTCGACTTCTTCGGTCTCACCGACGAGGAGGTCGACGCCGTCGGTAAGGAACGTCTTGAAGCCCTCGTCCTCGAACGCGTCGCGCTTCTCGACGTGAACAAGTAGGTTTTAGACAGGGCGACGACGACATCGACGCAGATGTTCCGACCCGTCGCTGAACTCCGGAGACTTGTCGAGGATACCGCGCCGCGGTCGGTCACCGTCGACGCCCGTGGCGACCTTCCTGTATCGTTCGACCTCTCCCTCGACGCCGAGGGCGGTGTGTTCGGCGGTCCTTTTTTCGAGACCGAGGGACGAATCCGTGAGACACCAGCGGAGTTCGAGTCGTCAGGAAACGCCGTCATAGAGCAACGGCGCGCCACCGAGCGCCACGAACTCCGTCTTCTCGACGAACCTTTCGCCGTCGAAGGAAGTCACGTCGTCCCCGTCGGTTCGGACGTTGCCGTCTTCGTCAGGTCGTCCGACACGTTGCGCGCTTCCGTAGAGGCTCTGTTAGGGTCTTTCTCCCCGACAGTCGGCAACTCAGTCGATGCCAGAGTCGGCAGACACGTCTCCGACCGCGTTGAACGAGCGGGCACGACGGTCGTCGACGCCGACTACCTCGTGCGCCTCGACGGTCTGGGTTCTGTCGAACCGACAGACGGTGGACTAACTGTGGAGGATGCCGAGGTCGATGTTTCGCGTGGCGACGAGACGACCGCTCTGTGGGGCTTCGAGGTCGCCGACCACGACGGCGTTTTCTCGGCAGCTCTCGGTGACCATCTCCCTGAGACGGACGCCGTACGTGAGGCGCGCCGTAGCACGGGGTTCACCCAGGAGTTCGTCTGGGAGGTCGAGAACGCGCGCGACGGCGTTACTGTCGAGGCAACCTACGAGTCGGAGAACGCGTCGCTGTACATCGAAGAACTCCGTCGGCGCGGCGTCGACACGCCCGCACGAACGACGCTGGACTTCGGGTACGACAGCGGCGACACGACCTCACTGTCTCTCGATTTCGAGACCGAGGGCGGTCCGACGACGGGCTTACGCAACCGTCTGGACGCGTGGACCGGGTTCGTACCCCTTCCCCTCGCCCCGTTTCTGCGCTACCTATCCTAAACTGCTTACCGCTTCGAGAGCGACACGGACCTCGCGCTCGACGCCCTCCTTCGCCTCCTCCGGGAGTTCGTCGTCCTCCGTCTCGCCTTTCTGTTCGCCCGCGACGAGATTGCCGTCGACGGCGAGTATAGCGCCTGCTTCGAGACCGCGGCGTCGTGCAAGCGTGAAGATTGCCGCCGCCTCCATCTCGACCGCGAGCATACGCGCATCCTCCCAGTCGAAGGCTATCTCGTCCTCTGCGTAGAAGGCGTCGTCGGTCACGACGGGTCCGACGTGGACGTTCTCGTTCTCGCGCTCCGCGGCGTCGACGAGGGAGTTGACAACTCCAAGCGATGCGACAGCGGGGTACTCGACGCCCTCGTACCGCTCGGTCGTACCGTCGAACTTTGCCGCCGCGGTCGTAACCACGACATCCCCTGTGCGCACGTCCGACTGCAGTCCACCCGCGGTGCCGACTCGGACGAGCCGCTCCGCACCGACGTTCGCAAGCTCCTCCACCGCGACGGCGGCGCTCGGACAGCCAACCCCCGTCGAACAGACTGTGAGAGGTGTTCCGTCGTACCCTCCGTTTACGAGCCTGTACTCGCGGTTGTCCGACAGCCGGTCGACACCGTCGAGATGTTCGGCTATCTTGTCGACGCGTCCGGGGTCTCCGGGTAACAGCACGGTTCGGTTAACTGCTCCCTCTTCGACGAGTATATGCGGCTGTTTCATACACCGCCTTCGCGGTCCTTGTGCAAATCACCATCGAAATAGGGGTTCTTTATCCTAACGACCCACTCCTTCGGGAAAATCCATATTTGTCCCTCCGCAATCTTAAAGTGTGTTATAGTTCACAGTCGTTAACAAGGAGATAATCATGTCTCACAGGATACGGAATGCCGTCGTAGCGACGGTTGCTGTGGTAGCGTTGTTGATTCTAGGAGTATCGGCTGTAAGCGCGCAGGCTCCCGCGGATGGGATGGATGAGGGTTCGGGTGTAGGCTCCTCCGACGGCGGGTTCGGAGCCGAAATGAACGAGTCGTCGTCGGCGGACTCCGTCTACGTCCGTGACGACGGAAGCGGCGTCCTCGTCTACAACGGCACGGAGGATACCAACGGCTCGGTGTCTTTCGGCGCGGACATGTCGACGGGTCTTCTTCACTTAGTCGCCAACGGGACCGGCGGTGAGGGCTTCGAGGGCGACCTCTCGATGGAGGCAGAGCCGAACTCGTGGCTCGCCAACGGTAGCTTCATGGCGACCGATACGGGGATGTTGGAAGACCTGACGCTGGACGTTACGAGTCAGTCAGATGACTCCGACTCGTCGATGGACGCCGATGTTGACGCGACGGTCTCCTCCGGTCTCGCCTCCTTCGCACCGACAGCCACCACCGAGGGAGAGGTGGTTAGGGAGTCCGACAGTCTGACATCGTCGGGTTCGGTGGAGTACGAGACGGCTCTCGGCGGTGGCGGTTCGTCGGAACGCGAGGTCAGGAACTTCGACCTGACCGAGGACGACGGCGACTACGTTCTTGACGCAAGGGAGCGCCGTATAGTCCGCGGCGGTGTATCTCAGACGGGCGAAGAAGACCCGTCCTCGATGAGCGAAGAGGACTATGCGACCGAAAACGGAACCTACGAACCGCCGGAGGACACAGTCGAAACTCAGCTCACGCACCCTGCGGAGGAATGGGGGACGCGTGAGAGAGCCGAGGAGACGTTGAACGAGCAGTACACGGCGTTTGCTGACAACCTTAGCGCGACAGCCAACCTGACGCTTGAATCCTACTCGTTCGAGAACGTAACGGTCGATAGCGGTGGAGGGGCGACTGTTAACCAGTCCCTCATAGACGTCGAGTACACCGTCGAGTACACCGGTGTGCAGGATGGGCTTGCCGACACGCTTGCGGAGGAGATGTCGGGTAACGTCTCCGAGGAGACGGCGAACGAACTCGCGCAGGGGGTACGTAATTTATCCATCAACCGTCTCTCGTTCGCTTCGGTTTCGGACGAAAACGGCTCCGAGTTCAACTGGTCGGTGGATGTCGAAAACTACAACGACGTGTTCACGTCGTTCCTACGTCTCTCGTCCGAGATGGAGCCTTCGGGAATGGAGACGGGTACCGGTGCCGGTATGGATTCCGATGAGACGTCTTCCTCGGCGTTCTTCTCCGAGGGATACTTCGACGAGATACTCAACATGTCGGAGCAACAGACAGAAGCATCCGAAGCCGCGGGACTGGTCTCGACGTGGGAGTGGTCGGGTAGCCTCGAACCCGAAGGCGGCGCGTCCTCCAGTCCGTTCGGCTCCGGCGGCGGTTCGGACGCTACCGCGACGTTGACCGCCGACGTTAGCCACGACACCGAGAACTGGGGGGCTTACGTCGACGAACTTGAAGACCGCGACATTCCGATGGCTGACTCGTCTTTCGACCTGTCGGCGTCTACCACCGATGCGGGCGTCGAAGGCGACATGAAGTGGGAGGCAAGCGGCGAAGCGCTCGCCGAAGGATACCAGACGACGCTGAACACGTACGAGAGCGCCTTCCAAGGCTCGGATGAGGTAGATCCCTCGGTCTTCCAACACATCAACAACTCGGGCTTCCGCGTCGCCAAGATGGACGCTACGGTAGGTGACGGAACGTGGGACGTAGAGGCAGGTGCGGCTTTCGAAAACGGCTCCGCACTATCGGCGGCGATAGAGACGGAGACAGGGTACGGGGTTACGCAGGTCGTGGGAACCACCGAGAACAACAGAACGACGACGTACATCAAGTCCGACTCTCTCGTCGACGAACCGACAGAGGACGCGGTACGCTCTCTCGATGAGGTTGACGACGAGACGACCGTCAACCTTCCGGACGACTGGGACCGTGACTTCCCGGAGATGGACACCAATACTGCCGCGGAGTATCTCGGCGTCGAAGCAGGCGGAGCGGATGAAGACGGCTCGCCGCTTCCCGGATTCGGCGCGCTCGTCGCTCTCGTGGCGCTCGTCGCCGTAGCCGTCGCACACCGACACCACGGCTGATGGACGGAGCAGACGGGGACGCGAACCGGCTTGCGTCGCTCGTCGACCACACGCTCCTAGACAAGGACCACACGGCGGCGGAGGTAGACCGGGTCGTTGAGGAAGCGGCGCGGTACGGCACTAACGTCTGTCTGCCGCCGTCGCGCCTCGACCGCGTACCCGACTGCTTCGACGGCGAGGTAGTCGCAGTCGTCGGCTTTCCCCACGGCACGACGACGACCTCCGTGAAGGAGTACGAGGCACGTGAGGCGGTCGAGGCGGGCGCAACCGAGGTCGATGTCGCGTGCAACCTCTCTGCGTTTCTTTCGGGCGACGAAGACTACTTCGTACGTGACCTCCGGGCTGTCGTCGAGACAGGTGCGACGACGAAGGCTATAATAGAAACGGGTTTGCTCGACGACGAACAGAAACGCCGTGCCGCACGCCTCTGTGTCGAAGCCGGCGCGGACTACGTCAAGACCTGCACGGGGTACGCGACCGGTAAAGCGACGGTTGATGATGTCCGTCTTCTGACCGACGCTGTCGGCGACGAAGCCCGCGTAAAGGCAAGCGGAGGTGTGCGTGACGCCAGGACGGCGCGCCGTTTACTCGAAGCAGGAGCGTCACGCATAGGAACGAGTGCTGGCGCCGAGATTGTCCGTGATGCCCGTGGCGACTCGCCACCGAAAGAGTAGTGTCGTCGGTCGCCCAAGAACGCCTATGTTCGGAACCGCGGGCGTTCGTGGAAGTATAGAAGACATCCCTCCTTCTCTCGTTCTCCGTATCGGACGCGCCGTAGGAACCATCTCTGACACCGCCGTCGTCGGACGCGACGGGCGTTACACCGGCGGTGCGCTTGTCTCCGCCTTCGTCGCTGGCGCGTCGAGCGCCGGATGCAACGTCATCCGACTCGGACAAGTACCGACACATCTTGTGGCTTGGACGGCGCGCGACCGAGATGCATACGGCGTCGCCGTGACGGCGTCCCACAACCCGCCCGAAGACAACGGTGTCAAGCTTTTCCGTCCCGACGGCGGCGAGTTCGATGCCGATGACGAGGAACTCGTCTCGACGCTCGCAGACGAAGCCGAGGAAGCGATGTGGAACAACTGGACGGCGACGGACGAGACGAGTATACGCCCCCCCGTCTCGGAGTACGTCGACGCTGTCGTGCGGTATGTCGGCGCAGATACCGACGTTAACCTACGCGTCGCCGTCGACTGCGCCAACGGCGTCGGTGCTGTGACGACCGTCCCGGTTCTCAAACGTCTTGGATGCGACGCCGTCGCTGTGAACGCACAGACCGACCCGGCGTTTCCGGGACGCGGGTCGAAGCCGACGCCCGAAACACTTGACGGCTTCGCCGACTTCGTAAACCGTCGCGGCTTCGACCTCGGCTTGGCGCACGACGGCGACGCTGACAGGCTCGTCGTCGTTGACTCCGATGGTGTGGTCTCCGAGGACGCAGTACTCGCCGTCCTCGCCCGCAGGCGTGTCGAAGGGACCGGCACGGTTCTCACGACGCCGAACGCGTCGCCCCGCGTCGACGAGGCGGTGCGCGAGGCGGGCGGCGATGTCGAACGTGTCGCTCTCGGAACCGTTTCCGAGGCAACGCGTCGTCGAAACGCCGTCTTCGCCGCTGAACCTTGGAAACACGTCTTCCCCGGCTTCGGATTATGGGTCGACGGAACCGTTTCCGCGGCTGAGGTCGTAGCGGCGTACTCGGACGACCCGGATATCTTCGAAGGACTACGTGACGCCAACGTCCGTAAGGAGTCGGTGGCGTGCGACGACGAAAAGAAGGACGACGTGATGAACGCGGTTGAGGAAAAGTTGCACGAACGTTACGATGGGGAGTTCGACACCGCCGACGGCGTCCGCGTCGATCTCGGCGACAGAGACTGGTTCCTCGTCCGTCCGAGCGGAACCGAACCGTACGTCCGCGTCTACTCCGAGGGCGACGACGAACTCGTAGCGTCGCTCGTCTCCCTCGTCGAGGAAGAGGTCAGACGCGCTTGAACCTCGTCCCGTACTGGACGATTCCCTCGTCGCCTTGGTCGCTCACACGCCTGAAGCAAGCCTCGACGCGGTCGCCCGGTTCTACACCGTCCTCGTCTCCATCTTCGACGACCTGTGTCGTGAGCCGCGCACCCTCGTCGAGTTCGACGACGGCGAGCGTGTACGGCGTTTCGGGGTCGTAGTCGTCAACGGCGTCGTGTACGACAGTCGCCGAGACGACCTTCCCCTCGCCCGAAAACTCCTTCTCGACGATATCACCGTCGCGTCTGCAGTCGGGGCATAGGTTACGCGGCGGGAAGTACGCCGTGTCACACGTCTTGCACTCCGTGCCGACGAGTCTGTACCTCTGTTCTATGTTCCTCCAGAAACGCGGTGCTGTCATGCTGACCTCCTGTTGGATAGAACGTTGACTACCGCTGTACCTCCCGTTCCGCCGACGTTCTGTGTCACCGCTACCGAGGCGTCTTCGACCTGTGTTCCCGCCTCGCCGCGGAGCTGACGCGTCGCGTCAACGACCTGACGCACGCCCGTCGCTCCGAGCGGATGTCCGCACGCCTTGAGACCGCCCGATGGGTTCGTCGGCGTCTCACCGTCGACCGACGCGTGACCGTCGGCTACGAATCCGCCGCCGTCGCCCTTCTCGGCGAAGCCGAGGTCCTCGACGGCGAGTATCTCGGCGATGGTGTACGAGTCATGTACCTCTGCGAGGTCGACGTCGCCCGGTGTGACGCCTGCTTCCGCGTACGCCCGTTCCGCGGCTTTCTCCGTCGCGTCGAGCGTCGTGATATCTCCCCTATCGTGTACGGTCAGCGAGTCGCTCGCCTGTTCGGTCGCCTTGACGTAGACCGGGTTGTCTACGTACTCCGTCGCATCCTCGGCGGGCACGACGACGACCGCCGCCGCACCGTCGCTCGCCGGTGAGCAGTCGAAGGCGCGAAGCGGTTCGGCGACGTACGGCGTCGACTCGACCAGACCTGCGCTGACCTCGTTCTGGTACTGGGCGTACCCGTTGTTGGTCGCGTGTTCGTGGTTCTTGACGGCGACCTCCGATAGTTCGCCCCGCGTCGTTCCGTAACGGTCCATATGCGCGCGTGCCATCATGGCGTAAAGCGCCGCGACGTTACCGCCGCCAAAGACCTCCCATTCGCGGTCGGCGCTTCCCGCGAGAGCATCGTTGGTCTCGTCGCTTCCGAGGTCGGTCATCTTCTCGACTCCGCTTGCGACGACGACGTCCGATGCACCGCTTGCGACATCGAGAACCGACTGGCGGAAGGCGAGTCCACCCGAAGCATCCGCCGCCTCAACGCGCGTCGCGGGTACGCTTTCGGACGCTAGACCCGCGTAGTCGGCGATGAGAGCGGCAACGTGTTCCTGCCTGATGAACTGTCCCGCGCTCATGTTGCCGCCGTACATTGCGTCTATCTCGTCCCCGCCGACGCCCGCGTCTTCGAGCGCCCGCACCCCCGCGGTCACGAACAGGTCGCGGAACGACCTGTCCCAGTGTTCGCCGAAGGTGGTCTGTCCGACACCGACGATAGCTACATCCCTTAACATTATTCCTCCTGTATCTTGCCCTTGTGTTTCGCGTACCGTGCGTAGTCGACGTACTCTACGTCCTCGAACGTCTCACGTAGACCCGTTCTGCGTTCCTCGATACCTTCTTGGACAACCAGCGAGAATGCGTCGCTTCCCGCACCCGAACCGAACGACGCGAAGAAGATACGGTCGCCCGTCTCCGCCTCGTCGAGCGTCGCCACAAGTCCGAGAAGCGACGCTCCGCTGTACGTGTTACCTATCTCCGGCGACAGGAGACCTGTCGCGTACTGTTCCTCGTCGAAGCCGAGCGACTCGGCGACGCGAGCCGGGAACTTGCCGTTCGGCTGGTGGAAGACTGCGTGGTCGTAGTCGTCGGGAGACGCGTCGAGCCTGTCGAGAAGTTCGTTGCTCGCGCCCTCGGTGTGTTTGAAGTATGCGGGCTTCCCTGTGAAACGTTCGCCATGTTGTGGATACCGTTCGCCCTCGCGCCTCCAGAAGTCAGGCGTATCCGACGTGTACGAGACGGTGTCTTCGACCTCCACGACGACGTTCTCGTCCCCGACGACGAAAGCCGCTCCGCCCGCCGCCGCGCTGTATTCGAGGGCGTCGCCCGGCGCGCCCTGTGATACGTCAGCACCTATCGCCAGCCCGTTTTCGATACGTCCTGCTTCGACGAGACCAAGAGCCGCCTGTATCCCCGCCGTGCCTGCCTTGCACGCGAACTCCATGTCCGCGGCGGTCATGAGGGGCGTCGCACCAACAGCGGCACCGACGATGGTCGCCGTCGGCTTTACGGCGTACGGATGCGACTCGCCCCCGACGTAGATAGCGCCTATGTCGTCGCCGCCGACCGACGTTCCGTCGAGTGC
>JBKHFQ010000002.1:0-23982 GCA_046540135.1 Halobacteriales archaeon | reverse complement strand
CGAGAACCTCCCCGAACTCGTGCCGTTTATGCAGGAGACGTACACGCCGCAGGCGGTGAATCAGGCGCGGTCTTCTTTCGAGGACAAGGTACGCAAGTCGGGTGCGACGTTCCTGTACGGCGCGATGTCGGGCTTCTTCACGACGGAGGAGTTGGACGAGATGATGTACGAGGTCACCGAGACGGCGCGGTTCCTCCTAGAAGTCGAGGGAGCCGAGGTCAACGTCGACCACGAGACGGAGGTCGAGGACCGTATCAGCGACGCTATGCGCGAGATACGACGGTCGAGCGAGGAGCTAAGGAGCGACGAGAAGGAGCATGAGTGCCCGGAGTGCGGGCACGAGTTCTAGGTGTCGTCGCCTTCGAGCTTGTCGCGTGCCTTCTGCATGAACTCGTCGGTTTCTTCCTTACCTTCCTCCACCTTTTCGCCAATTTCGTCGGCGAGTTCGTCGACGGTTTCGTCTGCCTCGCCAATGAGCTTTTCCAGACGCTCGCGTCCCTCTCTCGCGTTCTCCTCAAGGGCGTCGTCAAGGCTGTCCATCTGGTCACGTATCCGCGACACCGTGTCGGCGTCACCACCGCCGCGGCGTAGGCGCTCTGCGTTGTCCTTGAGCTTCGCGGTCGTCATGCGCAGTTGACCGACGCCCTCGTCAACCGTCTCCTCTATCTCGTCTTCGAGTTCGTCGATTCGTTCCTTGAGACGTTCGGCGATATCCTCTTGCGACATACCATAGAGGAACGGAACGGCGATGTAAAACTCTTTCCGCGCTACAGACGGCGTGCGAGGTCGGCGGCGAAGTAGGTGATAATAGCATCCGCGCCCGCACGTTTTATGCAGGTCAGGCTTTCGAGCGCCGTCTCCTCGGCGTCGAGCCATCCCTTCTCGTCGGCGGCTCGGAGCATCGCGTACTCGCCCGAGACGTTGTACGCGAAGACCGGCAGGTCGTGCTCTTCGCGGACGCGGCGAAGAACGTCAAGGTACGGCAGAGCGGGCTTTACCATGAGAGCGTCCGCGCCTTCATCGGCATCAAGACGCGCCTCGACGGACGCCTCGCGGGAGTTCGCGGGGTTCATCTGGTAGCCGCGGCGGTGACCGAACGACGGAGCGGAGTCGGCGGCGTCGCGGAAAGGTCCGTAGAAACCGCTCGCGTACTTGACCGCGTACGAAAGGACGCCGACTGAGTCGTAGCCGTTGCCGTCGAGCGAACCGCGTACGGCGTTTACCATACCGTCCATCATACCCGACGGCGCGACGATATCTGCTCCCGCCGCCGCCTGCGAAACCGCGATGTTGCGCAGGTAAGCGAGCGTAGCATCGTTGTCAACACGTCCGTCGTCGTCAAGCACGCCGCAGTGTCCGTGGTCGGTGTACTCGCACATACAGAGGTCGGTGATTACGAGGAGGTCGTCAACCGACTCCTTGATGCGTCGGGTCGCACGCTGGACGACACCGTCCTCAGCCCAAGCGCGCGTCCCCTGTTCGTTCTTCTCCTCCGGCACACCGAACAGGATAACGGCGGGCACGCCAAGGTCGCGTAGTTCACCAGCGCGGACGACTGCGTCGTCGACAGGGTAACGGTAGACGCCAGGCATGCTGGGTATCTCGCGCGGTTCGTCGGCGGTCGCGTCAACGAACAGGGGCGCGACGAGGTCGTTCGCCGCGACTTTCGTCTCCTCAACAAGGTCGCGCATACCGTCGCGTCGAAGGCGGCGCATACGGCGCGTCGGAAACTCTGACATACAGGAGGTACGCGACGGCGCGTAAAAGATGAATCGGAGTCAGTACGTGTTCGCCAGAAGGACGACCTTCTCAGCGTCGTCGCCCGTTTCGATACACGCGTCGATGTCGGTATCTTCGACGCTGTACCCGCGCGGCTCGCCGAGCATATCGACGCCGACCTCGTCCTCTATGCGCTTTCCTGCGTCCTCGTCGCCGTTCCAGCCTACGAGAGCGAAGCCGTCGTCCGCGACTTCTTTTGCGTCTTCGTACGTCTCGCACTCGACGACGGACGCGTCGAGGTCGTCCGCCGCGCTCTCGCGTATCTCGTCGCTGAGCGCGTCGAGTTCGGAGCGGACGTCTTCGACAACCTTGTCGAACTCGGCTTCGGCTTCGTCGCCGAGACGGTTGACGAGCTTGGCGCTTCCGGATTCGAGGTCGCGTGGACCGACCTCGGCGCGGAGCGGCGTTCCCTTTAGCTCCCACTTGTAGTACTTGGCGCCCGGCGAGTCGTCCGAGTCGTCGAGTTCGGCGCGCACGCCCGCCTCGTTGAGTTCGTCGACGATGTTCTCGCAGGTCTCCATGATTTCGGCGTTCTCATCGTCGTCGCCGAACGGTATGGGTACGACGGCGACCTGTGTCGGCGCGACCTCCGACGGAAGGACGAGACCGTTGTCGTCGCCGTGTACGCCCATGACCGCCGCGATGCACCGCTCCGAGACGCCGTACGAGGTCTGGTAGACGTGTTCGTGGTCTCCGTCCGCCGTCTCGAACTCAACGTCGAAAGCCTCGGCGAAGTTCTGACCGAGGTTGTGCGCCGTGCCTATCTGCAGTGCCTTTCCGTCGGGCATCAGCGTATCGACGGCGTACGTGTACTCTGCGCCGGGGAACTTATCCCATTCGGGGCGTTCCGTGATGACGTACGGAACGCCGAGGAAGTCGTAGAACTCGCTGTAGAGCGAGAGCGCCGTCTCGACCTGTTCCTCAGCCTCTTCGTACGTCGCGTGCGCTGTATGCGCCTCCTTGAAGCCCGTAATCTCGCGGAGACGTATGAGCGGGCGCGTGTGCTCCGTCTCGCTACGCCAGATGTTGGCGACCTGATAGATTTTGAGCGGGAGGTCGGTATGGCTACGTATCCAGAGGTCGAACATCGTGTACATCGGCGTCTCGCTCGTCGGGCGGAGCGCCATACGTTCGTCGAGTTCCTTCCGACCGCCGTGGGTGACCCAGAAGACCTCGTCCTCAAACCCGGCGATGTGTTCGCCTTCCTTGGCGAGTATTCCTTCGGGGATGAGAACCGGGAAGTCAACCTCGTCGTGTCCGCTCTCGTCGTGGAGCGCCTTCAGACGGTCGTAGACGTTGTTACGTAGGTCGTATCCGAACGGGAACCAGACGTAGACGCCCTTTGCAGGGTAGCGTACGTCCATGATTTCCGCCTGAAACAGCAGTTCGTTGTACCAGTCGCTGAAGTCCTCCTTGGGGGGAAGGTCGTTCGCCATACCGCGGGTTAGACGAGGACCGCCTTAATCTTTTGTCACTTGTTCCGATAGACGGGCGCGTGCTTCGTCTATCGCCTCCGCGCCGCGGACGCACGCCCACGAACTCAGGTTGTACGCCTCGTTGACGCCGCGTAGCCAGTCGGCGTCGGCAAACAGGGCGTACTGGAAACGTGCAACTTCGGGAGAGATGTCGCCGCCGACGGCGAAGAAACGCGCGCCCTCCTCAACCGCGTCGCGGACGAGCGGTTCGGGGACATCGACGCCGACGTACCGCGCTGTGTGCGCATACCATTCGACGTGCAAGACGGAGTCGACGAGAACGGTACGGTCGGCGTATCCGCTCACATGGCGCGGCGCAGGGACGCCTTCGACGAGGACTTCGTCGGGGGTGCTGTACGACGACGAGGGGTCGAGGACGCCGGGATAGCACGCGAGGTAGTCTCGCCATCCGCGTTCGCACTCGCGTCCGTCGTCGGCGTACATAGCGGCGAGGCGGCGTAGCTTCCTGCGGAAGACGTGGTCAAGGTCAACGACGAAGACCCGGTAGCGCCACGGAAACCAGCGCACGAAGGCACGGTAGAAGTCGGCGTCACCGGCTAGGACGACGGCGACGAGATGCGCCACATCATCGTCTACGTCGGTGCGGTTTTCGCGCATAGCGTCGTACGCGTTGTCGACGCGTTCGGGCAGGTCGTCAACCTCCCACCCCATCTCGCGCGTCACGTCGACGACGTACTCCGCCCCGAGCCTGAAGTAGTCGGCGGCGTCGGACGGGGTGCGGAAGGCGGTGGGCAGGACGAGCTTGAATACGGTCATGGAAGACGCAAGAAGAGACGCTGTGCGGCGTCACGGACCGACGAGGGCGTGTGTTCGGTGGCTCGGAGGAGCGACGAGCCGTGTCCGACGGTGTAACGCGGCTTGGGGTGGTCGGACTCCGCCGCCGCTACTATCTTCTTCGCCACGTCGTCGGGCGACGCGGCGAGCGGTCCGTGTACCCCGCTCTCTACGAAACGGCGTAGTCCCTTGTGGACATCAGCGTACGGTCCGTCGTAGTCGAGGTGACCGACGACATCGTCGACGAAACCCGTGTCGACGGGACCGGGTTCAACGAGGACAACGTCGACGCCGAACCGCGAAACCTCGACACGGACTGCGTCACACAGAGCTTCGAGTGCGTGTTTCGAGGCGGCGTACGTACCCATTCCGGGGGAGGCGACACGTCCCGCGATGCTAGAGACGTTGACGACTGTTCCGTCCCCCTGTTCGCGCATATATGGTAGTGCGGCACGCACCACCCGATGAGGACCATGGAAGTTGACGTTGAACTGGGCGCGCGCGTCCTCAACGTCCGTCTCCTCAACGGGTCCGAGCAACGAGTTACCGGCGTTGTTGACGACACAGTCGATACGCCCTTCGTCGTTCACGACGCGTTCGACGGCGTCACGTACCTCTGCGTCGTCGGTTACGTCGAGCGAGAGGGCGACATCTCCTGCGTCAACACGCTCGGCGTCGCGCGCCGTCCCGTAGACGCACCATCCGTTCGAGTCGAAACGCCGTGCCGTCGCCTCACCGATACCACGCGACGCCCCGGTGACGAGAACCGTGCGCGTCACCCGTATACCTCCTCAGGGTCGAACAGGCGTTCGCCGCGCTCGTCGCCGTCGAGGGTACGGTAGAAGCACGAACGGTACCCCGTGTGGCACGCCGCGCCGTCACCTTCCTGTTCGACGAGATAGAGTAGGGCATCGGCGTCACAGTCGACGCGTATCTCGTCGACGCTCTGCGTGTTACCGCTCGTTTCGCCCTTCTTCCACGTCTCGTCGCGCGACCGCGAGTGGTAGTGCGCGTAACCCGTCTCGCGCGTACGTTCGACAGCCTCCTTGTCGGCGTACGCGAGCATGAGTACATCGCCGTCGTCGGCGTCCTGCGCCACGACGGGGACGAGTCCGTCGTCGCCGTAGTCAATCTCAATGTTCATACAGAGGGAACACGCTCAGAGACCAAAAACGGCGCGGGTGAGGGCGAACAGAAGGTCTCCCGCCGTCAAGGCGGCGACCAGACCGACGAGTATAGGCACAATAAACGGTATCCCAGGGGATATCCAGACCGCATCGTGCGAAGCGAGGTCGCGCAACGCGTCGCCGTCCCGTCGTATGTCGTCGGACTCCCACGGAGTCTCGTCAACGAAGGCGTCAAGGCGCAGGTCATCGGTGTCGCGGACTTCGTGGAGGGAGTCGAAGTCGCGCCAGTCGACGTAGTCGCGGACGAAGTCGATGTCGGAGATGCCTTCGTCATCCGCGCCGAGGACCCCGCTACGCCGGAGCGAGACCTCTTCGTCGGTACCCACCACGCGCCCGAACTGTTCGTGGAGACGGTCGGTGGGGACACGGCGTGTAAGGAGCATCAGCACCGGGTTTGCCGTGTGGCGGCGCACGGCGTTCTCAAAGAAAAGCTTCGCGGGATACGCAATTCCGACGAGGACGGTGTTTCCGAGGACGGATAGGACGAAAAGCGGCAGTTCAGGGACGATAATAGGTAGAACCCCAAAGGGCGTCGGGAACGACGGATACAACGGAAACAGAAAGCCGAGAACGACCAACGCGTACCGGTCAGCGCCCCCGAAGGTGCCAAGGTAGTAGAAGCCGTAGCCAAACCCCGCGCCGAGCGCGAGCGACGCGCCGGCGAACAGTACGACAGTTCCGGGGTCGCGCAGAACGAGGTCGGCGACGAGTGCAAGCGCACCTACAACGACGAGCGGGTACCATGTCCGGTGTGGCACGCGGCGCTCGCGTATGTCGAGGTACGACGCGTACGCAAAGACGGGTAGCGCCGCAAGGACGCGGACTGCGTCGACATAGACCGGCTCCATCAGTCGCTGATACCGTTGACCGCCTCCAGTAGTTCAACCGCGCTCTCTACCGCACGCGCGCCATAGTCGACGCGTTCGCGCGCCTCCGCACCCGACATTCCGGGACCCGCGATTCCGAGCATCACGGGCTTATCGTGTTCGAGCGAGACGCGCGTCAACGCCTCCGCCGCGGTTTCGGTGACGACGGCGTCGTGGTCGGTGTCGCCCGTCACGACAGCGCCCGCAGTCGCCACGGCGTCGATATCGTCGCGCTCGCAGAACCGTTTCGCGGCGAGAGGCGTGTCGTACGCTCCGGGAACGCGCACCTTCTCGACATCAACGCCGAGTTCGTCGGCTTTGTCGACGGCGCGCTCCTCCATCTCGCGCGTGACCTCGCGGTTGAACCGCGACACTACGAGACCTATCTTCATGCGTCGAAAAGGGCGACGGCGGTCTTAACTCTTGGTGAACTCGCGCAGGACGACCGTGGCGTAGCTACCGCGCGGAAGGAAGAAGTCGAAGATAACGTCGTCGCCGTCTCGCTCGTACGTCAGGTCAGGGTCGACGAGAACCGCGCGGCGCGTTCCGTCGGACGCATACTCATCATCGCGGTCGAAGTCGTCGCGCGAAACATCTGCGTTTTCGAGAGCGTTACGCTCACGTTCGCCCTGTTCACCCTCGGCGAGCGTCGTCTCCGCACCTATGAGAGGCGCGGTCACGAAAGCCCGTCCGCGTTCGACGTGTCGGTTGACGGCGTCGGCGTTCGACTCGGTGACGCGTTGCGTGTTCGACGTATCAGGGACACGTACCCCCTCGTGCGCCTCAGCGAAACAGACAACGTCGCCAGGATAAGCGCGGTCGAAACGAGCACCGTCGCGGTACCGCTCGCGCAGAACGAGGTTGAATACGCGCGACTGTACGGCGTTGACGAACATCCTGCGGAGGTTATGCGGCAAGGCATCGAGGGCGTCGCGCGGTTCGCTTCCTTCGACGAGAGCGTTGAGGAGAGCGCGTTCGTAGCCGAGGTATCCGGAGAAGTAGTCGAGAGCCTCGGAGTAGTCGCGCTCGTCGGCAAGGCGTTCGCGCGCCTCGCGGGTGCGCGAAGGTTCGTCATCGAACGACTCGACGAGGTAGGCGTCAACAGCGCCCGCGAAGTCGTCGTCGAGTATACGTTCGCCGACGAGGTGGGTGACAGGACGGCGCGAACCGAAACGCTGGTGTCCGAACAGGTTGGGTACGCCGCCGAAACCGTCGATTTCGTCGGCGACGATGTCTGCGTTTTCGGGCGCTTCGGCGTCGCGTATGCGCACGCGGAAGTCGTTTCCAACGAGGTCGCCAAGCGCGATGGTCTGGTGCGACCTACCGAGGAACTCGACGGTTGCGCCGTCGAGAGCAACCCCCTCTGCCTCGTCGCGCGAAACGTCGGCTACGGTAAAGACCTGGGTTGTCACGGCGTTCTTGTCCTTCGTACCCGCCCAAGAGACGCGTTTCCGGCTCGCGCCGAGGGCGTCGCTCAGGTCGCGCGCGAACTCGTGCGTCTCGTACCCCCGGAGCGTGACGCGCACGACGGCGTGCTTGCCCTCATCGCCGTAAGGAAAGTCGGTGCGCTCTGTGACGCGGAAGTCGTCGTCGCTCCTTTTGATCTGTCCGCCGATACCCGACGCATCGGTGGCGTACCAGCCGAGTCCGAGGTCTACGTCTTCGGCGCTCCGCGCCACTACAGGTCGAGCTCGTCGGCGATGCCGTCGACGAGGTCCTCGGTGCTCTGGTTAGCCTTGACGCCTACCTCCTTGGCGACGCCCTGAAGGTCGCGGTACGACATATCCTCAAGCTCCTCCCTGCTCGACGGTAGGTCTTCGTCGTCGGTTTCTTCGCCCCCTTCGTCTTCCTCAGTCTCGGCTTCGTCGGTGTCCTCGTCTTCCTCCGACCCTTCGGTCTCCGTCACGCCGACCTCGCGGAAGTCCTCCTCTTCTTCGACAGCCTCGCCGCCTGCCTTAGGGAGCGTAATGTGGAGGACGCCGTTCTCGTACGTCGCTTCCGCACCTTCGACATCAACGTCGTCTGGGACGGGGACCGTCTCGGAGATACGCGCGGGGCGTTCCTCACGCACCGGCGCATACCCCTCGTGCGTCTCGGATCGTTCGGCGTTTACCTTGAGGCTTCCCTTGACGAAACGGAGGTCTATGTCGTCCTCGTCGCATCCGGGAACGTTGATGAGAACGAGGAACTCGTCGTCGCTTTCGAGCATGTCCGCCGACGTGGGTAGCCGCTTGCCTATACGACGCAGTAACGAGTCCTTGTTTTTGCGCAGGCTTATTTCGACCATATCGGTACAACAGAGAGGTAGGAAAAAAGCCTTTCTTTAATCTTATCGGGGTTCACAGGAGTTTGAGGTTGCCCGTGACGGCATCGACATCGCGGGAGGGCGCGGGTCCGACGCCGAGGGCGGTCGCCGTGCCGGCGTCCACCTGCGTCCTTCCCGCGTCGCGGACGAGAGCGTGCGGGAGGTTGGCGGCGCGCGCCTCGCGTTCAAGCCCGAGGAGTTCGTCCTCGCCCTCGACCGAGACGACGACCTTGGTCGCGCCCGTCCGTCTCCATTCGTCGGCGTCCGTATCGTTCGCGTCCTCGTATGCGTTGAGCGAGGCATGGGCGACCTGCGCCGCGAGCTTTCCGTCGCCCATACCAAGGTCGGTGCGGACGGCGATTACCTGCTTCATGCCGACTGCCACTCCTGTATACGCGATGCGCTCACTCCGTCTACGTCCTCGGCGAGTTCCTCGGCGTCGGCGTCGTTCAGGTCGTCGACGGTTTCGACGCCCGCGTCCTCAAGCTTCTCCTCGGTCGCGGGACCGACGCCGTCGATTGCGCGCAGACCTTTCTTTTCCTCCTGCTCAGCCTTGTAGCTCTCGTAGTTGCAGATAGGGCATCCGAGTTCCCACGGTTCGTCGTCGTTGCTCTGATGGACGACGAGTTCGGGGAGGTCGTGTTCGTCGCAGAGTTCGTCGGTGACCTCAAGTTCGCCGCGTCGCGGAAGTGGGAGAGAGTAGTCGCAGTCGGGGTACCGCGTACAGCCGACGAGCCTTCCGCCGCGGCGTGTGCGCTTGATGGCGAGTTCGCCGCCCTCGGTGTCGCCACAGTCAGGGCAGTCACCTATGACGATGTCGTCCTCTTCCTCCGCCTCCTCCGCCTTGCAGATGGGACATCCGTGGACGTACGTGCTACGTCCGTTGAGAACCTTGACGTGTTTGAGACCGTGTTCGTCGCAGGTTTCGTCGACGAGGACGAGCTTTCCGTCGTCGGGGAGCGGGTACGTGTTCTCGCAGTCGGGGTACGAGTCACAGCCTACGAACTCGTCGCCGCGGCGTGAGGTGCGCACGACGAGGTCGCCGCCGCATTCGGGGCACTCGCCGAGCGTGCGGTCCTTCTTCAGACCTTCGAGGAGAGTCTCGCCTATCTCGTCCTCCTTCTCGTCGAGAATCTCAAAGATACGGTCGAGCATCTCCCGCGACTCCTCCATGACCTCGTCCTGCGGGACCTCGCCTTCCGCGATACGGCGCATGTCCTCTTCGAGTTGCTCGGTCATCTCGGGGTCGGTAACGAGGTCGGCGTACTCGTCCATCGCCTCGACGACGGCGCGTGCAAGCCCCGTCGGACGCGGCGGGTTGCTCTCGATGTACCCGCGGCTGTATAGCTTGTCGATGGTGTTGTGACGCGTCGACTTCGTACCGACGCCCTCGTCCTCCATACGCTCGACGAGCTTTGACTGTCCGATACGTGACGGTGGCTGTGTCTCCTTCTCCTCGATACGCGCCTCGGCGACTTCGAGCGCCTCGCCTTCTTCGAGTTCGGGCAGGCGGTTCTCGTCCGTGCCGAAGTACGGGTAGTAGGCGTGGTAGCCGGCTTCGAGCATCCTCTTTCCGTTCGCCTTGTAACTGTCGCCATCGATCTCGAACGTCGCGCGGACGTGCTCCCACTTCGCGGGCGGCGCGAGCGTCGCAAAGAAACGCCGGACGACGAGTTCGTAGACCTGCCATTCGTCGTCGGTGAGTTCGTCGAGCTCTGCGAGAGCGGTCGGATAGATCGGCGGGTGGTCGGTCGTCTCCTTGTCGCCGCTCGTTGGCGCGCGCCCGAGTTCGGCGAGTTCGGCGGCGTCCTCGGCGAACTCGTCGTGGTTTTCGAGAACCCCCAGAACCCCGTATACGTCGACATCGTCGGGGTAGACCGTATTGTCGGTGCGGGGGTACGAGATGAATCCGTTGGTGTACAGTTCCTCGGCGACGCTCATCGCACGCGAGGCGTTGAACCCCAACGAACCCGCGGCGCGTATGAACTGCGTCGTGTCGAAAGGCTTGGGCGGGTAGTCGTTACGTGTGCGCGTCCGGACACCGACGGTCTCCGCCGCCGGCGCGCCCGACGCGCGTTCGTATACCGCCTGCGCCGTCTCCTCGTCCCAGACACGCTCCTGTTCCTTGCCGTCCTCCTTGTAAAAGTGTCGAGCGGTGAACTCCTCGCCGTCGCGCAGGTCCGCCTCTATCTCCCAGTACGGGTCAGGCTCAAACTCCTCTATCTCCTTCTCGCGGTCGACGAGTATCTTGAGCGTCGGCGACTGGACGCGCCCGACGGAGAGGTACGAGTCGCCGAGGCGGTTCGACGCGAGCGACAGGTACCGCGTCAGCGCCGCGCCCCAGATGAGGTCGATTATCTGGCGAGCCTCACCCGCCGCCGCGAGGTCGAAGTCAAGTTCGTCGCGGTCGTCGAAGGCTTCGCGCACCTCGTTCGGGGTAAGCGACGAGAAACGGACGCGGTCGACGGGTACGTCGGTTGCGTCCTTGATAATCTCGTACGCCTCCTTGCCGATGAGTTCTCCCTCGGAGTCGTAGTCGGTGGCGATGACGGCACGGTGTGCGTCGCGCGCGAGACGTTCGACCGCCGAGACGATGTCCTTCTTGCTCGGCTTCTTCTCTATCTCGGCGTCGACGAGTTCGGACGGTTCGACGGCGTGCCAGTCGTTGTACTCATCGGTGAAGTCGACCTCGACGACGTGCCCTGCGAGTCCGATACAGACGCGCTCGCCGGTCGCGTCGTGCCATTCGTACGTCGTGACGCCGTTGACGCGCCCCGTCGAGAAGTCGCCGCCGCTGAGAATTTCGGCGATACGCTCGGCGGCGTTGTTCTTCTCGGCGATTACGAGTTCCACAGGCGGTCTAACCGCGCTCGCGTATAAAAATCAGTCGGTGTGTCGTCTCTGCTCGTCCTTGCTCATCTCCATCAACAGTTCGAAGACCTCGCGGACTACAGCAGGGTCGACATCGAGAGATTCGGCGCGTTCGGCGACGCGTTCAAGAACCTCCTCCTCGCGGTCGGGGTCGTGTATCTCTATGCCGCGCTCGTCCTTGACCTGCGCGATACTCTCGGCGACGTACGTACGTCGGGCGATGCTCTCGACTATGTCGCGGTCTATCTCCTCTATCTCATCTCTGAGTTCGTCGAGGCTCCCCGGTTGTCGGTTTCGAGAGTCAGAACCTTTCCGTCGAGTTTCTTCCAATCCTTGGCAACCTCCTGTATCGACTCGTGGTCTCCTATCGCCGCAAACGACGGTCCCGTGCCACTTAAACCCGCGCCTTCTGCGTGAGCGAGGGCATCGACGGCGGGCGAGGCGTCGCGTCGGAGTGCGGCGCAGTAGGCGAAGCCGTTGGTCGTCATAGCGTCGGCGTAGTCGCCGTCTCGCGCCATCCCGAACGCACGTTCGACGACGGGTGCAACAAGCTTCGAACGTTCGACATCGGTCGATGCGCTCGCGGCGCGTTCGTCGGGGACGTAGACGGCAACGTGTCCGTCGAACGACTCGTGCGCGATGAGTTCGTCCGACGAGTTGTCGGTGAGTACGACGCCACCGAATGCGCTTGCCGCCGCGTCGTCGAGTGCGCCCGTGATAGTGACGCCTGCCTCGCGCGCCGCGTCGACGCCGATGAGCGTTTCTTCGAGTGGTTCGAGCGCGTCCGTCTCGCCAATGGCGTCAAGGGTGGCGAGTACCGTCGCGTTCGCGGCGGCGGACGACGACTTGAGTCCGCTTTCGGGCGGTATTTCTGTCTCTGTCCGCACCGTTCCGCCTGCGTCAACGCCGAAACGGTCGAGCGTCCGCGCGACGCACGTCTCTATGAGAGTCGTGTCGACGTCGACGTCGGTTTCGCCGACGATACCGTCGCGTCCCTCTTCGAGTTCGACGGTCGCGTGGGTGCGTAGGTCGACGGCGAACGCGCACCCGTTGAGCGTCGCTATGGCGTTGATGACCGTCGCCGCACCGGGTGCGGACGCCTCGCCCCTCACGCATCCACCCCCGTCTCTTCGTCCACCTCTGTAAGAGGTGGTTCGCGTACCTCCGCACCGACGCCCTCTATCTCAACCGTCTCGCCGGCGTCGGCGTCCACGTACGCGAGCCCGACATCCCCGTAAAGCGGAGACTCGGCGACGGTGGTCACCTCACCGACGGCGGTACCGTCGCGTTTCACCGTCGCGCCTTCGGGGACGGCGTCGTCGAGTAGGAGCGGATGTAAGACGCGCGACGGTCCGCCGCCGCGTTGGCGTACACGCGCGACGACCTCCTGACCGACGTAGCACTTGTCCTCGCTGAAAAGTTCGAGACGCGCGCCGACGGGGACGCGTCCGGCGAGTTCGTTCCCGAAACCAGCGACACCAGCCTCGACACGGAGCGCGTCGGCGTGGTCGTCGTACAGCGGCGCGTCGGGTGTTTCGTTCTCCACGATACCGTCGTAGCCGCCCGCAGGCGTCCGTTTCGTCTCGTACGTCGCCGTAGTGTCGAGTTTCTCAAGGGTCGAGGCGGCGTCGGGTCCCTGTACAGAGACAACGGATGCGCCAGTGACCTCGACCGTCACGTCCTCAACGAAGACGTTCGAGCGCCACGTCTCAGCAGTCTCTTCGGGTCGGTGCGAGACGACGAGGAAGCCGTCGTTGCGGGGTAGAACGTACAGAGAGTCCTGCGTCTTACCGTCGGGGTCAAGCAGGAGTGCGCGCGTGGGTTCGTCGCCTATATCGGCGGTCACGGTCCTGTCGAGGAAGTCGTGGGAGTCGTCGCCCGTGACGCGTAGGACGCCGGCGCCGAGGCGTTTCCACGCGGCGGATTCGTGCGCGGCTTCGTATCCGTCGTCGGTCACGTTCAGGTCGATATGCAGGTCGTTGTATCGCCCACACCGGGAAGACCGTGTATCTTTCCGGCGACTATCTTGAGGAGTTCGTCAACCTCATCGACCTCAAGCTTCGAGATTACGTCGTAGTCTCCCGTCACGGCGGTAACCTCGACGACCTCGTCGAACTCCTCCATCTCGTCGACGATACCCTGTATCGAACCCGTCTCGCAGGTCATCAGGACGTAGGCTTGTACCATGGTCGTCGTACGGAATCGTCCGTAATACGTCTGTTCATGTCTGCGCTTCCTCCGCCGCGGAGCGCACCGTCTCGTACTCGTCCGTGACCGCGACACAGCCGAGTTCGACAGGTCCCTTTGAGACCGCCTCCTCGTTTATCTCAGGTCCAGCCCCGCGACGGAGTGCGCCAGCGACCCCGCTTCCCATCTTGAGCGACGTGCCCGCGGCGTTGACGAGAGCGTCCGCCTCCTGTTGCGCGATATCCCCCTGTACGACGGTGAACTCCATGCCTAGGCGTAAAGACGCGGCGAACAAGAGGTTTGCGCCGACGGTGCGCCTCGAAAAAGGTTATCTACCTGCGGCAGAACTGTTAGAAGGAACTACTGCACCATGGCATACGAGTTTAAGCTACCCGACGTGGGCGAGGGAATCGAGGAGGCGGAGGTTTTGAAATGGATGGTAGATGTCGGCGACGCGGTCCTTGAAGACGACCCGCTCGCCGAGGTTGAGACGGACAAGGCGATCATAGAGGTACCTTCCCCCGTGGACGGAGAGGTTCGACGGCTACACGCCGACGTGGGCGAAAAGGTCGCTGTCGGAGATATTCTGGTGACGTTCGAAAGGGGCGATGGAGGGGAAAAAGCACGGAACGACGGAGGTGTCGAGATACTCGATAGGGACGGAAACGCCGCCGTGGATGTCGACGTTGACGACGGAGACGAGGAACGGATTGAGAACGACGGTGTCGAGGAGGATGTGTCGGAGGCGACGAGACGCCTTGCGCGCGAAATCGGCGTCGACATCGAGGACTTGGAGGGGAGCGGCGAGGACGGACGTATCGTCGCGCAGGACGTACTCCACGCCGCCAAAGAGAACCAAGAGAGGCGCGACGAGGAGCGCGGCGAAGATGAAGCAGGTTCCGACGACGGACCGGCGGAAGACGGCTCCGGAACCGCGATTCCAGGAAAGGGTGGCAAGACGCCGGCTATGGAGGACGACAAGGAGACGCCGGAGTTCGGTCAGGAAGAGGTACCGGCGGTCGAACCCGAAACCGCCGAGGAGACGAGCATGTTCGGCGACGAGACGCCCGTCACGGAAAGAACCGAGGAGGACGGAGCGGGGACGGAGACAACAGGAACGGAGGCGAAAAAGGACGGCACCGAAGGTACTTCGGAGGAGGGCACGACATCGGCATCTGAGGAATCTACCGAGAAAGAGATGGCGGAGGAAAACGTGACAGATACAGAGGACCGGGACTCGGAAGCCAACGAACAGACAGAACGGTCTGTAGAGAGGTACGAGGGCGAACCCGGAAGCCTGATGACGCATCACGATATCGCCGACGCCGAGAGACTCACCGAGGTACACAACGCCATGGACGAGTGCATGGACGGACGGCTTACCTACACGCCTCTGCTGGTCAAGGCGTGCTCGGAAGCAGTCCGCGACCACCCCGTATTCGACCGAAGAGAGGGAGTGAACGTAGGCGTAGCCGTCGAGACGGACGACGGCGTCGTCGTGCCCGTCGTGAATGACGCCGACAACAAAGGGGTCTCCGAGATAGCCGAGGATATAACCGACGGTGTCGCGGAGGCAGTCGAAAGAGAGGATTCCACGGAAGACGGGGACGGTACGGACGGGGCGGTGTTAACGGTCGTCAACGTCGGTGCCGTGGGCGGCGACGGCGTCTCGCCGGTCGTCGACAAGCCGGGTGTAGCGGCGGTTTCCGTAGGAGAGGTTCGTCGGCGTCCGTTCGTGGTAGACGACGAGGTTGTGGCGCGGTACACCGCGCCGTTGCACCTTACCTTCGACGGTAGCGCCATGAACTCAGCCGAGGCGGCAAGGCTCACCAACGAACTCAAACGGTACCTGAACGAACCCGCGGTGATGCTCCTGTGACGGCAGGCGACGCCGAGTTGGTTGTCGTCGGGGGTGGACCCGGCGGATACACGGCGGCGATACGTGCGGCGCAGGAAGGTGTCGACGTGACCCTGATTGAGCAGGGTTCTGTCGGGGGGACATGCCTCAACGAAGGATGTGTACCGTCGAAGGCGCTGGTAAGCGCGACGCGTCTCGTACGCCGTGCCGACGAGGGTTCGAACCGTGGCATCCACGCGGACGTGCGTATCGAACCCGACGAGACGTATGCGTGGAAGGACGATGTCGTCCGTCGTTCGCGCCGAGGCGTCGAGAAGCTGTGCGAGGCGAACGGGGTGCATATCGTCAAGGGACGCGGCGTCTTCGTAGACGAGGAGACCGTCCGTGTCGAAGACGAGGACGGAGAACGGACGGTGAGGTTCGAGAACGCCGTGGTCGCAACGGGAAGCCGTCCCGTGGAAATCGACGGGTTCCCTTTCGCGGAGGACGGCGTCCTCAACTCGTCGGACGTACTCGCGGACGCGCCCCCCGACAGACTCGTCGTCGTCGGTGGAGGATACATCGGCGCGGAACTGTCGACGGCGTTCGCCTCTATGGGATGTGACGTAACAGTAACCGAAGCGCTTGACGGTATCCTGCCGAGGTACGAACGCGACCTTGTCCGTCCGGTGCGACGGAAAGCCGAGAAGGCGGGTGTCGAGTTCCGCACCGGCGTCGAGGCTACCGAATGGGATGGCGAGGTCGTTACGGACGACGGTCGTATCGACTGCGACGCCGTTCTCGTAGCCGTTGGACGCGAACCCGCAACCGAAGACGTGGGACTCGGTGAAGCAGGCGTAACGACAGATGAACGCGGATTCGTCGAGACGGGCGACGAGGGACGGACAGCGAATCCGCGCATCTTCGCGGTCGGCGATGCCGCGGGGGAACCGATGTTGGCGCACGCCGCGGCGGACGAAGGACGCGTCGCCGCAGAGGTCGTGTCGGGCAGCGATGCGACTCTCAAAGGACGCGTGGTTCCGGAGGTCGTCTACACTTCGCCTGAGATAGCGACCGTCGGATTGACGGAGCAGGAGGCGAGGGACGCAGGCATGGAGCCGCTCGTAGGTGAGATACGCGTGGGCACGAACGGACGCGCTCTAACGCGTGACGAACCTGAGGGACGCGTCCGCTTGGTCGCCGACTCGGACGGTCGTGTCGTCGGCGGACAGGCTGTCTGCGCGGAGGCGTCCGAGATAATCGCGGAGGTCGCACTCGCCGTCGAGACGGAGGCAACGGTTGACGATATAGTCGGGACGGTGCATCCGCACCCGACAATCTCAGAAACCGTGCGGGAAGCCGCGGCTAACTGCATCGGAGAGGCGGTGCACACGCTAAACAGATGACGAAAGCCACCAGAAAGGTCGAGGAGGGGAAGTTGGTTGAGGTCCGTGTCGAGGAAGGCAACGTGCGCATTCTAGGTGACTTCTTCATGCATCCCGAGGAGAGTATAACGGGGTTAGAAAAGGTGGTCGCGGAGAACGTCGACGGCGGCGTCGAACCGACGCACCGGGCTGTCGAGATGTTCCTCCGCGAGGAGAACGTCGAACTTCTCGGTATCGACGCATGCGATGTTGCTGAAACGGCGGTTGAGGCGCATGTGAAACACGAGGAAGGTGACGAAGTATGAACTGGCGCATACTGCCGTTCGAAACGTACGATGCGTACACCAACATGGCTGTCGACGAAGCCGTGTCTGAGAGCGTCGCATCGGGAGAGTCTCCGCCAACAGTTCGGCTCTACGGCTGGGTGCCGTCGGCGGCGTCCGTCGGTTACTTCCAGTCGCTCAACGACGAGGTTGACACCGAGGCGTGCAAACGCGACGGCGTCGACTACGTCCGGCGGCGCACCGGCGGCGGTGCTGTCTTCCACGACTCCGAGGGCGAGGTAACCTACAGCGTCATCGCGCCCCTTGACGTATACCCCGACGACCTCACGGAGTCGTACCGCGAGATATGCGGACGCGTCGTCGATGCGCTCGCATCCCTCGGCGTCAATGCGGAGTTTGCGCCGGTCAACGACATCGTCGTCGACGGACGCAAGGTATCGGGTAGCGCGCAGACACGTCGTAAGGGGGTTCTCCTACAGCACGGAACTGTTCTGCAGTCCGTCGACGCTGAGAAGATGTTTACCTACCTCCGCCCCGATGTCGACAAGGTCTCCGACAAGGTGGTCGAGAACGTCCACGAGCGCGTCACGAGCGTCGAGAGGGTCAGCGGTGCAACTATGCAAGAGACGCGCGACGCGTTGCGCGACGCGTTTACCGATGGACGCGAGACGTACGAAGGGACGGTGACGGAAGGTGAGCGCACCCGCGCCGAAGAGCTCGCCGAGACGCGTTACACGTACGACGACTGGAACCTCAAGAGGTAGCCTCGTCCAGAACGTTCTCGACGAAAAGCTCGCCCGCGCGGTACGACGACCGGACGAACGGACCTGCGGCGACGTACTCGAATCCGCGGTCAAGAGCCGCGTTCTCGTACTCATCGAACTCTTCGGGCGGAACGTACCTCTCGACATCGAGATGTCTGTCGGATGGACTCAGGTACTGTCCGAGCGTGACCACGTCGACGCCCGCCTCGCGGAGTTCGTCGAAGGTCCGTAGGACTTCGTCGCGTTCCTCGCCGAGTCCGAGCATGAGAGATGACTTGGTGAACGGCGCACCCATCTCGTCGGCACGTCGGAGAACACGCAAGGACTGTTCGTATCCCGCACGTGGGTCACGGACGCGTTCCTGAAGACGTTCGACCGTCTCGACGTTGTGGGCAAGCACCGTCGGTCCGGCGTCAACGACGGTCCGGAGGGCATCGTCGTCGCCCGCGAAGTCAGGGACGAGTGCCTCGACACGCGCATCCGCCTGTTCGCGTACCGCCCGTACCGTCGCGGCGAAATGTTCCGCGCCGTCGTCAGGAAGGTCGTCGCGGTCGACCGAGGTTATGACGGCGTAGTCGAGTCCGATTTCGTCCACAGCGCCCGCTACGCGTGCGGGTTCAAGAGGGTCAAGCGCGTCGCCGTTACCGGTCGCAACGTCGCAGAAGCCGCATCCGCGCGTGCAAGTGTCGCCCATAATCATGAAGGTTGCCGTGCCCTCGTCCGACCAGCAGTCGTCGATGTTGGGGCACGAAGCCTCCTCGCAGACGGTGACGAGGTCGCGGTCACGGAGAGCATCACGTATGTCGTCGAAGTCGTCGCGCCGCGGCTTCCACTCGCGTCGGAGCCAGGGAGGCTTCTCTGTCGCCATACACGGCGTAGGCGGGCGACCGACAAAAGCCTTCAGACGACACGTTCGACGCGCCACTCGTCGCGTCCGACACGCACGCGCCTCCATCCGCGGAGTTTCTCGTCGAGCGCTGTGTCGCCGGTGTCGATACGGAGGGCGTCTAGTCCGCGTAGTTTGTCACGTGTAGCGACGAGTTCAAGTTCGGAACGAGAGAGAACTTCGGGCGAAATCTGCTGGTTGCCGCGTCCGACGACAAAACCCTGACCGCCGAGGGGGGAGACTACGACGAGGTTGTGGTCGCCGAGTGCGCCGAGTATCTCGTCCTCGGAGCCGTCACGGACGACGACGCGCCCGTCACGCCAGACATCGACGCCAAGCAGGGTAGGTTCAATGTCGAGCGCGCGTTCGATAGCCGCGACCGTCCCGCCTGTACCGAAGACGTACGTCGTGTCGTCGCGGATATCGTCGGCGAAGCCAAGCGCAATCCCTTCGAGGGCGCCGCCTGCACGGCTCTTCGACTCCTGTACGGCGTCGTCGGCAGGGACGCGCACGACGGCGCGGACCGAGGCGCGAAGTTCGTCGTCGCGGTAGGCGTCTTCGTCTATGTCGGCGACCTCGCGCTCAACGGTTTTGCCGTCGAATCGTGCGGCGACACGCCCCGCCTCACGCGGCGTGTGAGCGAAGACGGACGAGTAAACCTTGACGCCGGCGGGGACGCCGAGAACCGGAACGTCGGCGTCAGAGGCGTCGAGCGCATCAACGACATCCGCCGCTGTTCCGTCACCGCCCACGAAGACGACGAGTTCGATGCCCTCGTCAACGAAGGACCGGACCGCGGCGCGCGTATCCTCCGCGGTCGTCTCGTAGAGTTTGCCGCCGATCTCGACGACGGTGGGTTTGAAGCCGGCGGAGCGCGCGGCGCGTTCGCCCATAGCGCCGCCGGCGGTAACCAAAGAGACGTCCGACGGACCGTCGCGCACGGCTTCGAGCGCCTCGGTTGCGCGGTCATTCGCCCGCGGTTCAGCACCGCGTCTCCGCGCCTCCTCGACGCATCCATCGGTACCCTTGAGACCGACGCGCCCACCGAGTCCTGCGACGGGGTTGACGACGAAGCCTATCTTCACGGACAGGGTACGGACGCCGCACGCATAGTTTCTGCTATGGAAAAGAACTACGTCGCCGCGCCCCGACGTGGTAACATGGCACGCCGACCTCCCCTGTACGAGGTACACGAAGCGTCGGACGCGCGCACCACGGAGTTCGGTGGCTGGGAGATGCCCGTCCGTTTCACGTCGACGAAGGAGGAGCACACCGCCGTGCGCGAGGAGGTCGGCAAGTTCGACGTGTCGCATATGGGACGAGTCCGAGTGACAGGAGACGACGGGGTCGGACTTGCACAACGGATGACGACGAACGACGTTGAGGAACTCAACGCGGGCGAAGCTCAGTACTCGGCGATTGTAGACGAGGACGGCACTCTGGTCGACGACACGGTCGTCTACCGCGATGAGGACGGCGTGATGTTCGTGCCCAACGCTGGACGTGACAAACAGGCTGTCGAACGTTGGCGCGAACGCGCCGAAGACGAAGGATACGACGCAAGGGTTGAGAACAGGACGGACGGAACGGCGATGTTCGCGGTCCAAGGACCTGACGCCGCGGAAGCGGCACGCGGCGCAGGCACGGCGGTTGACAACCTCCCTCGTTTCGGGTGGAGGACGACGCGTCTTGGAGACGTTCCCGCGTTCGTCTCGCGCACCGGCTACACGGGAGAGGACGGCTTCGAGTTCGTGGTTGACGCCGACGACGCGGCGGACGCGTGGAACACCTTCGACGCGACGCCGTGCGGTCTTGGAGCGCGCGACACGCTCCGTATAGAGATGGGTTTCTTACTCGCCGGACACGAGTTCGGCGACGACAGCCCGCGTACCCCGTATGAGGCGGGTATCGGATTTGTCGTCGCGCCCGATACGGGGTTCGTCGGAAGCGACGCTCTACGCGACGAACTCAACGAAAGTCTCGTGGGATTCCGTCTCGAAGAACGCGCCGTGCCGCGTAAGGGATACGCGGTACGGGTCGACGGAGAGGAGGTCGGTGAGGTTACGAGCGGCACCGTATCGCCGACGCTGGACGAACCGATCGGCATGGCGTACCTACCCGTCGAATACGCCGAGGAGGGGACGAAGGTCGAGGTCGTCGTAAGGGACGAGCCGAAACAAGGTAGTGTCGAGGAACCACCTTTCGTATAACAATGTTCGAAGTACCAGAAGGACTACGCTACACGGAAACGCACGAATGGATAGAGCCGGAGACAGGGCGCGTCGGAATCACGGATTTCGCGCAGGACGAGCTTGGCGATATAGTCTTCGTCGACCCGTCCGGTGTCGGCGACGAGTTCAGCGGAGGCGAGGAGTTCGGGGTGGTCGAGAGCATAAAGGCTGTCTCCGACCTGTACGCACCCGTCGACTGTGAGATTGTCGAGGTAAACGACGCACTCGAAGGCGCGCCCGAGCTCGTCAACGACGACCCTTACGGAGAAGGATGGATGGTGCGCGTCGAGTTCGATGAGGACGCCGTTGACGACCTACTGACCCCTGAAGAGTACGAGGAGGTTCAGGGGTGACCGACGAGACGAGTCCGTACGCGCCGCACACCGACGACGAGGTGCGCGAGATGCTCAAAGCCGTCGACGCGGAGTCGGTGGACGACCTGTTTGACGTACCCGACGAACTTCTGTACGACGGAGAGTTTGGCGTCGACGCGAAGACCGAGCGCGAGGTCGTGCGGCATGTCGACGAACTTCTGTCACGTAACGACGACGCCGTCGAGTTCCTCGGTCGGGGTTCGTACGACCACTACGTTCCGTCCGCTGTCGACCACCTCACCTCGCGCTCCGAGTTTCTGACCTCGTACACACAGTACCAGCCCGAGGTCGCACAGGGTTCGTTACAGGCGCTGTTCGAGTACCAGTCTATCCTCGTCGAACTGACGGGTCTAGAAGTCGCAAACGCGTCGGTCTACGACGCCGCAACGGCGCTCGGCGAGGCGGCGTTGCTCTCAGCGCGCGTTGAGGGAGGTGACCGTGTACTCGTACCCGACATACTCCTCGACTCACGCGAAAGCGTCCTACGCAACTACGTCGACGGCACGGGTCTGAGCGTGGACGTGTACCCGACCGAAGACGGAAACACGGACATCGAGGCGGTCGGCGAAGCCGTGGACGAAGACGCAGTCATGGTCTACGCCGAGACGCCGAACGCGCGCGGCTGTCTCGAAGAGAACCTCGATGCACTCGGCGATATCACAGACGAGAACGACGCTCTGTTCTGTGTCGGCTCCGACCCGGTGGCGCTCTCCGTCCTAGAACCCCCCGCGAAGGCGGGTGCGGACATCGTCGTCGGCGACGCATCGGTACTCGGCGCTCCGACGGCGTACGGCACGGGTCTGGGTATGTTCGCCGTCGACGAGGCGCACGTCCGTCAGGTTCCGGGACATCTCGTCGGCGCTTCGACCGACGCGTCCGGGCGGCGCGCGTACACACTGACGCTCCAGACGCGCGAACAGCACATACGGAAGGAGCGCGCCACGAGCAACATCTGCACGAATCAGGCGTGGATGGCGATACGCGCCGCCGTACACGCCGCCCTCCTCGGCGCGACAGGTCTCGTCGAAATCGCCGAGCGGTGCGTCGAGGAACCGCGTGCGCTCGCCGAAAGACTCGACGGTATCGACGGCGTGACCGCGCCGGTACACGACCGCCCGCATTTCCGCGAGTTCGCCGCGCGTGTCGGCGATGCGCCGCGTGTGCGCGACGAACTCCATGAACGCGGATACGCTGTCCACGCGGTAAGCGACGACAAGGTACAGGTCTGCGTCACAGAGACGAACGCCGACGAGACGGACGGACTCGTCGCGGCGTTCAAGGAGGTGGCGGCGTGACCGACGACGGCGGCAACAGCGACACGAACGGAGACGAGACGCGGGTCTACGAACAGGCGCGGTGGTCCGACGACGACCGTTACGAACCCCTGCTGAACGAGAAGGACGAAACGACGGCGGAGGTCAATGCGTCGCTACCCGACTCGCTCACGCGCGACTCGCTCACCCTCCCCGACGCCGACGAACCCGTCGTGGCGCGCCACTACACGCGTCTGTCTCAGGAGAACTACGGCGTCGACTCCGGACCGTATCCGCTCGGTTCGTGTACGATGAAGTACAACCCCAAGTTTACCGAGGACCTTGCGGCGCGGGAAGACGCCTCTGTACATCCGTCACGTGAGGAAAGCGCACAAGGGACGCTCGCGGTCATGGGTCGTCTGCATGAACATCTCGCACGTATCGGTGGCATGGACGCCGTAACCCTACAGCCGCCCGCGGGAGCGGCGGGCGAGTTTACGGGAATACTCGTTGCGCGCGCGTACCACCGTTCGAACGGCGAAGGAAACGAGCGCACCGAAGTAGTCGTTCCCGACACGGCGCACGGCACCAACTTCGCGTCGGCGTCGATGGCTGGCTACAACGTCGTCGAACTCCCGAGCGACGACGATGGACGGGTCGACCTCGAAGCGTTACGCGCCGCGACGGGCGACTCAACGGCGCTTCTGATGCTGACCAACCCCAACACTCTCGGGCTTTTCGAGCGCGACGTGAACGAAATTGCCGATATCGTCCACGACGCGGGCGGGCTGCTCTACTACGACGGCGCGAACCTCAACGCACTCCTCGGACGCGCACGCCCCGGAGACATGGGATTCGACATCATGCACTTCAACCTCCACAAGACGTTCGCGACGCCGCACGGAGGCGGAGGACCCGGTGCAGGACCCGTCGGCGTACGCGACGACCTCGCGCGTTTCCTGCCGTCGCCGCGCGTCCGCAAAACCGACGACGGCTACGAGTTCTTCGAACCCGACAAGACCGTCGGTAAGGTCCACGGATTCCACGGAAACTGGCTCGTCCTCCTCAAGGCATACGCCTACATCGAGCGCCTCGGCGACGCCGGAATGCGTGACACGAGCGGCAAGGCGGTACTGAACGCCAACTACCTCGCCGAAACCGTCGAGTACGACGTGCCGTACGGTCCGCCGCACCACGAGTTCGTGGCGTCGGCGGACGGCGACGCCCTGGAGTTCCTCGCGTTCGCCCGGGAACACGAGCAGGTCTTCCTGGACACGACGATGGCGATGGCCCCGCGTTCGCCCGAGGTCGTCGATTTCGACCCCGCGACCATCGCCGACGAGACGCTCGTGGAACTGTCCGAGTCGATCATGTACGGGTCGGACTTCCCGAACGTCCCGTACGAGTACGAACAGGAACGTGCGGGGTTGCTCGCTCGCGACCTGCCCGACTCGGCGTGCAGGGACGTCTTCTCCCGGACGGCGACGCGATTTCTCGGCTAGG
>JBKHFQ010000001.1:0-24248 GCA_046540135.1 Halobacteriales archaeon | reverse complement strand
CTCGCGCAGGGTCTCTTGCTCGCCTATGACGGTGGCGCGCACGCCCCCGTCGACGAACTCCATCGGAGTATCGACCATGAGGCGACGGTCGTCAACGATAGATAGAAGACCCACGACGGGTTCGCCCTGTTCGACGTGGACGTAGACGTGGTGCGTTTCCTCGGAGACATCGATGACATCGTGGCTGAGCACCTCATCATTACCGGCGAGTGCATCGCGCAGAACATCTCCGTCGCCCTCGATTTCGTACAGTGCGGCGACCGTGTCGTCGCTGAGGAGGTTTATATGGTGGACCTGTCCGCGTCTCAGGTCGGGGTTGTCGGCTATCATCTCCTCGACGGGGTGGAAGGTGCCGTCCGACGGTGAGACGACCATCTTGAGGTATCTCATCGGTGTCGGGTACGCGGCGCGGTAAGTTAAGAGCCTTGGACCGCGGCGGTGGACGAACGTACGTTTTTCTCGCGCATCCGGCAGAGAACCGGCGGAATATACTTGTCCGAGCACGTCGTATGCCCGGTTATGCAACCCGTCGTCTTCGTACACGGATTTCTCGACACGTGGTACGCGCCCTGGTGGGGACGGATGGCAAAGCACTTCAAACGCCTCGGTCTCGTACCCGACGAGATACACGCCGTCGACAAGGGTCTCGTTCCGGGAACGACGGTACGGTCGCCGCGTGACTACGCCGAGCTCGTCCGCGAGGAGGTCGAGAAGGCGTACGACCGACACGACGAGCGCGTCAACCTCGTCGGTCACTCGATGGGTGGTCTCGACTCACGGTGGTACGTTGAACAGCTGGACGGTCACGAGTACGTCGATACGGTCGTTACGCTCGGAACGCCGCACAGCGGCACGCTCCTGTCGCGGTGGGCTTTCTTCACGCCCGGCGGACGCGACATGACGATGTCGAGCGACCTGATACGGACGCTGAAACGTGACGGCGTCGCCGACGGCGTCGAGTACGTCGCCGGGTGGAGTCCGACGGACGAACTCGTCAAGCCGAGACGGAGCGCCAAGCTTCCGGAGAGCGAGGACAACGTCACCAACGTCAACCTCGGACCGATGAGCCATTTCGAGATACAGTGGCGGCGGTCTGTCTTCGAGAAGTTCGCCGACTATCTGAGAGGCGAAGGTTGAAGCCAACGGGAACGTTTTCTCGTCCATGGAGATACGTGGCGAACGCGAATGCCTTGACTGCGGCGAGACGTGGAGCTACTTTGAGACGCGCGAACCCGCGTGTCCCGAATGCGGCAGTCTGCGTAGCCGCGCCGTCGAGGACGCCGACGAGGATACAGCAGGTGCCGTCGAGACGAGCGACCTTCTGACGCGTTTCGGTAGCGACTTCGGTGCGGCGCTCGAAGAGGCAGAGGACCGTTGCCGCGAGTACACGTCGCGCGCCGGATTTGTTGAGGGCGGCGAACTCCTGTCGCCGTCGCCGGTCTACGTTATGGCGTGCGAGGTGAAGCACGTCGCGGGGGAGTTCGTCGGCGAACGCGAACCCAAGGACGACGAACGCGAGTACGTCGTGACGCTTGTCGAGGGTGTGGAACGCGACGAACCGCCCGAAACCGGCGACCGTCCGGCGAGCCTCGACGCCGCGCATAACCGCGCCGTTGCCGAGACCGTCGAGGAGTACGCCAAGGAACTCTCGCGTTACCTGCGTAGCGTCGATGAGACCGACGGACGCGTCGAGGAGGCGCGTGACCTTGCGAAACGGACGCAGGCGACCGACGGTGAGGCGGATGACGCCGTCGAAGGTCTACGTCTTCTACGAGATGTGTACGACGAGGCGACGGCGTCCGAGGTTTAGTCCTCGGCGTTGCCGCCCCGCAGACGCGCCGCCTTGACGGTGTTTTCGAGTAACGATGCGACGGTCATAGGTCCGACGCCACCGGGGACGGGGGTTATGGCGCTCGCCTTCTCGCTCACCTCGTCGTAGGCTACGTCGCCGACGAGTTCGTCGTCGACGCGGTTTATGCCGACGTCAACCACGACGACGCCTTCGCTCACCATCTCGGCGGTCACGAACTCGGGCACACCGACGGCGGCGACGACGATATCCGCGACGCGCGTGTGTTCGGCAACGTCGTCGGTGCGCGAGTGACAGACTGTCACCGTTGCGTTCACGTCGCGCGACATGAGTAACGACGCGAGCGGCTTGCCCACGATGTCGGAACGCCCGACCACGGTAACGTCCGCGCCTTCGAGTTCGACGCCGTGTTCGCGGAGCATACGGACGACGCCCTTCGGGGTTGCGGGTACGAAACGCGGTCGTCCTTCCATGAGCAAGCCTTTGTTGAACGGATGGAATCCGTCAACGTCCTTCTCAGGAGCGACGGCTTCGAGCGCCGCATCTTCGTCGACTCCATCGGGGAGCGGAAGCTGGACGAGTATACCGTCCACGTCTTCGTCCTCGTTTAGATCATCGACCGTGGACAGGAGTTCCTCCTCCGACGCGTCAGGGTCGATACGCACGGTCTCGCTTTCGATACCGACCTCGTCCGCCGCCTGACGTTTCATACGTACGTAGGTCTCGCTCGCGGGGTCGTCGCTCATCAGCACGGCGACGAGCTTGGGCGTGCGCGTCATACGTTCGACCTCGTTCGCCACCTCGTCGCGTACACGCGCGGCGATTTCGTCGCCGTCGATAATCTCGGTCATGGTACAGGGTTCGTCGCCGTCGGATTGAAGCTAACGGTACCGCGGTGACTCACGGACGAGCGATGCGTCCACCTCGTCGACCGACGCACGTCCGGTAAGACCGACCGTCAGGTCGAGGTCCGCGCGGAAGTTCTCGACGACCTCACGCACCCCGTCCTCGCCCGCGAGTCCGAGTCCGTAGACGTAGGGACGACCGAGCATGACGGCGTCGGCACCGAGCGCGAGTGCCTTGACTGCGTCCGCACCGCGCCTGACGCCGCTGTCGAACAGTACCGTCGCATCATCGGGCAACGCGTCGGTAACACGGGGCAGGGCGTCGAGAGCGCCGACAGCACCATCGACCTGCCTACCGCCGTGGTTGGAGACGACGACACCGTCAGCGCCTGCCTCGGTCGCCGCTACGGCATCGTCAGGACGTAGGACACCTTTGACAGCGACCGGTAGGTCGGTGTAGTCGGTGATTTCGTCGACATCTTCCCATGTCAAAGACGCGTCGGAGAAAACGTCGATAAACCGCTGTATCGCCGCGAACTCGTTTTCTTCGGGAGGGTCGTCGAGCGAGTTGCGGAAGACAGGGTCGGCGAAGTAGTTGGCGAGTCCCTCACAGTCAAGGAAAGGTAGGTAGGCGTTCTCTATATCGCGCTCGCGCCAGCCGAGTAGAGGCGTGTCGAGCGTCACTACGACCGCGCTGTACCCCGACTCCTGGGCGCGGCGCAGAAGGCTACGGTTGAGTTCCTCGTCGCTCGACGGGTATAGCTGGAACCATCTCGGCGTGTCGTTGTCGCCGGCGCTGTCCGCCGTTTCAGCAACGTCCTCCATCTTCCCCGACGAAACGGTGCTAAGGACGAAAGGAACGTCCAGAGACGAAGCGGCGCGCGCCACCGCGCCCTCGGCTTCGTCGTGAACCACCGACAGTACACCGACAGGTGCGAGGAGGAACGGGACGTGAAGTTCGTCGCCGAGGACTGTCGTCGACAGGTCGCGGTCCGAGACATCGTGCGCGAGACTCGGCTCTATACGCCACCGCCGGAAAGCCTCGCGGTTCTCACGCGCCGTGTCCTCGCTTCCTGCGCCCCCTTCGACGTATCCGTACGCCTCGTCCGACATCTCGTCGCGCGCGGCGTCGCGTAGCTTCTCGTAAGCGGGCGGCACGTCGGGCTTCTCGCCCCCTGCGCCTCGGAGATAGACGTCGCGCTGTCTGTCGCGTCCGTATCCGGGGTCTGTCATGCACCCCATTCGAAGCGACGACGGAAATAACTGAGCCTACTTCACGCGCGTTCCGGGTTCGGAGTCGCCTACGGTGGTCAGCAGGTCAGCGTTGTCGCCCGCCGCGAGCAACATCGCCTCGCTGTCGTAGCCGAAGATCGTCGCGGTTTCGAGGTTCGTCACGACGACGACGCGCTCGCCGACGAGGTCGTCGGGCGCGTGCAGACCCTTCAGACCCGCGACTACCTGCCTCGTTTCGTCGCCTATGTCGACGTTCAGAAGAAGGAGCGAGTCGCTGTCTTCGATAGGTTCGGCGCTCTCGACACGTGCGACGCGTACATCGAGTTCCTCGAAACGTTCGAACGGTATCTCCCCGGCTTCTTGCCCCACCATATCATCGTCTCCTTCCTCTTCGTCTTCATCAGCATCTTCCCCGACGCGCGCCTGTAGACGCTCCTCCAACGCCTCTATCTTCTCGTCTTCGACCTGTTCGAACAGGTGTTCCGGCTCTTCGAGCGCACCCTCGACGGGTTCAAGCGCCGCGTCGAGGGTTGCGTCGTGTACGTCGCCCTCGTCCAACATATCCCAGACACGTTCAGCGGCGGACGGCATCACGGGTTCGAGGAGTAGCGCGCTCGCCTTCGCCACCGCGAGGCAGTTGTAAAGAACGTTCGCGGCGCTCTCGTCGTCGTCGCCGAGTAGGTTCCACGGTTCGTTACGCTGTACGTACTCGTTGCCGAAGCCCGCGAGCGCCATGCCTGCCTCCGCAACCTCCTTGACGTTGTAGTCCTCGACAGCGTCGTTGAAACGCCCGACTGCGGCACTTATCTCGTCCTGTACCTCGTCTTCGAGTTCGCCGTCGGGCGCGCCGTCGAAGTTGTCGTGCGTGAGCAACGCCGACCGGTAGACGAAGTTACCGAACGTGTCGACGAGTTCGTTGTTGACGCGCTCCTGGAACAGCGACCATGAGAAGTTGAGGTCGTTCTCGAACCCCGTGTACGAGACGATGTAGTAACGTATGAAGTCAGCGGGGAAGCCCTCGTCAAGGTAGTCCTCATCCAACCAGACGGCGCGTCCGCGTGAGGTGGAGAAGGCGCGGTCGTTTATCTTGACAAGACCGGACGCCATCACGGCATCCGGCGTTGAGTACCCCGCGCCGTGGAGCATCGAGGGCCAGAAGACGCAGTGGTGCTGTATGATGTCGCCCCCGATGACGTGGACGAGTTCTGAGTCGTCGTTTCGCCAGTAGCGCACCCATTCGTCGCCGTCTCCCGTACGAGCCGCCCACTCCTCCGTCGACGCGATGTACTCGATGGGGGCGTCGACCCAGACGTACAGAACAAGGTCGCTCTCGCCGTCGTCATCGGGGTACGGGACGCCCCAGTCGAGGTCGCGCGTGATGCACCAGTCCTGTAGACCTTCTTCTATCCACTCCTTCGGCTGGTTACGCGCGTTCGACGTTCCTTCGAGGTCGTCGACGAAGTCGCGTAGGAAGTCCTGGAACTCCGAGAGGGCGAAGAACTTGTGCGTCTGTTCGACGTACTCCGCCGGTGAGCCCGTAATCTTAGAGACGGGGTCCTCTATCTCGCCGGGTTCGAGGTGGCGTCCGCATTCGTCGCACTCGTCGCCGCGTGCGCCCTCCTCGCCGCAGTAGGGGCACGTCCCTTCGACGTACCTATCGGGGAGCGTACGGTCAGCCTCGGGGTCGTAGGCGACCATCATCTCGTCCTCGTAGATATGTCCGTTCTCCTCCAGGGAGCGCACTATCTCCTGCGTCCGGCGGAAGTTCGACTCCTCGTGGGTGTTGCCGTAGTTGTCGAACTCGACGTCGATACGCGGGAATGTGCGCTCGAAGTACTCGTGGTACTCGGTTGCGAGTTCCTCGGGTTCGCGTCCCTGTTCCTCTGCGTTGACCACGATGGGGGTTCCGTGCATGTCGCTCCCCGACACGAACGTTACCTCGCGTCCCTGTTTGCGTAGGGCGCGCGTGTACGCGTCGCCGGGTATGTACGTGCGTAGATGTCCGAGATGCGCCTTTCCGTTGGCGTACGGAAGGGCGCACGTCACAAGAGTCGGCGTCTCATCGTTGTCTGTCATGGACGGAGTTGCGCGCCGCCGCGTAAAAAAGCCGCCGAAGGTTCGACAGAGACATGGGTGCTCCCCGCCTACCTCTTACCGATGAAAGGCGCCCTTGTTGACGTAGACGGAACCGTCCTGCGCGGTGAAACGGTCCTCGAAGGGGCGGGTGAAGGTATCGCCGCGTTGCGCGACGCCAGTGTACGCACCGTCTTCGTCTCCAACAACCCTACCATCACTGCTGACGACCTTGACCGTCGCCTGCATCGCGCGGGTATCGGAACCGACAGCGCATCGGTCCTAACCTCCGCGACCCTCACGGCGCGGTACGTCGAAGAGAACTGCGCGCCGCCCGTTCATGTCACCGGAGAGGGAGCCGTCGTCGAAGCCTTACGCGACCGCGGCGTCACGGTCACCGACGAACCCGGCGAGGCGCGCACCGCGGTCGTCTCCGTCGACCGGCGTCTGCGTTACGACGACATACGCGACGGGTACGTCGCCGCCCTCACAGCGGACGACTACGTCTGCACCGACCCCGACGCCGTCGTGCCGACCGGGGCGGGCGACATTCCGGGTTCCGGCGCTGTCGAGGCGGCGGTTTCGCGCGCTTCCGGACGCGAACCGTTCGTCGTCGGGAAGCCATCGGAGTACACAGGGCGCGCGGTTCTAGACGCGCTCGGAACGCGCCCGGACGAGACGGTCTTCGTCGGTGACAGGCTCGACACCGACGTTGCGCTCGGCGAACGCGTCGGCGCGACCACGGCACTCGTCCGTACGGGAGTTACCGACGACGGCGTGCTTGCTTCCTCGCCGCATGCACCCGACCATGTCCTTGACACGCTCGCGGGTATCACAGACCTGCTGTAGCGAAACCGTTATGTTCCGCCTGAGGGTTTGTTAGACCGAGATGACAGAATCAGTCCTGTGGTTCGACGAGGTGGACAAGGACGATGTCGACTCCGTAGGCGGGAAGGGTGCTTCGCTCGGCGAGATGGCTAACAACGACTTTCCGGTACCCGGCGGCTTCGTGGTCACCGCTCAGGCGTACCGCCGTCTCCTGCAGGACACAGGTATCGAGGACGAACTTGAAGAGGCGCTTGACGTTGATGTTGACGACTCAGAGGCGCTTGAACGGGCGCACGAGAGAGCGGTCGGACTTATCAAGGAAGCCGGAATGCCCGACGACATGCGCGACGAGATAGAGGCGGCGTACGACGACCTCGGTGACGAAGACTTTGTTGCGGTACGTTCGTCGGCGACCGCCGAGGACCTGCCCGACGCCTCCTTCGCCGGGCAGCAGGAGACCTACCTCAACGTAAAGGGAGCCGACGAACTGGTCGAACGCGTCAAGGACTGCTGGGCGTCGCTGTTCACCGAGCGCGCCATCTACTACCGCGTCGAGAAAGGGTTCTCGCACGAGGAAGTAAACATCGCCGTCGTCGTCCAGCAGATGGTTGATGCCGACAAGAGCGGCGTCGTCTTCTCGTCCGACCCTTCGACGGGCGAGGGTCGCGCAACCGTAGAGGCGGCGTGGGGACTTGGCGAGTCGGTCGTCAGCGGCGGCGTTACGCCCGACAACTACGTCTTCGACCGCGGGACACGCGAGGTTGTGACCGCGAACGTCGCCTCGAAGAAGGTGATGCACGTCAAGGACGCCGGAACGGGCGAGACGGTCGAAAAGGAGGTGCCCGACGACCGCCGCGACGAGCAGGTTCTTTCGGAGAAGGAGGTGGCGGAGATAGCCGAGGTCGCCGAGCGTCTCGAGGATCACTACGGCGCACCACAGGACATCGAGTGGGCGATACAGGACGACGAACTGTACATCCTACAGTCGCGCCCCATAACGACGATAAACGAGAACGAAGACGAGGTCGACGACGGCGACGACAGCGATGACGGCGAGGTGGTTCTCGAAGGACTCGGCGCGTCGCCCGGAAAGGAGAGCGGCAAGGTCCGTATCGTACGTAAGCTCGACGAAATAGACCGTATCGAGGAGGGCGACGTTATGGTCACCGAACAGACGACACCTGACATGGTCCCCGCGATGAAACGGTCGGCGGCGATTGTCACCGACGAGGGCGGTCTGACGAGCCACGCCGCCATCGTCTCGCGCGAACTCGGAAAGACAGCGGTCGTCGGCACGGGCAACGCAACGACGACGCTGGAGGACGGCGAGGTCGTAACCGTGGACGGCGACAAGGGTAGGGTAACGAGGGGAGCCAAGGGGGAGACGGAGAAGCATCCCCCTGAACACACCGACGACGCACCGGCACGCGCGGTCGCGCCCCAGCCCGTGACTGCGACCGACGTTAAGGTGAACGTCTCGATACCCGACGCCGCCGAGCGCGCCTCCGAAACAGGGGCAGACGGCGTCGGTCTCCTACGCATGGAGCATATGGTGCTCGACCTCGGTAAGACGCCGTCAAAGTACGTCGGCGACCACGGTGAGCGCGCCTATATCGACCAGATAGTCGAGGGCGTGCAGGAGGTCGCCGAGGAGTTCTACCCGCGTCCCGTCCGCGTCCGCACGCTCGACGCCCCGACGGACGAGTTCCGCAACCTCGAAGGCGGCGACGACGAACCCGTGGAACACAACCCGATGCTCGGCTACCGTGGGATACGGAGGGCGCTCAACGAGCCGGACATCTTCGAACTCGAACTACGCGCCTTTAGGAAGCTGTACGACCTCGGCTACGACAACGTCGAGATAATGCTCCCTCTCGTCAACGACGCCGACCAGACAGCCGAGGCGCGTAACCTTATGGAGCGCGCGGGTCTCGACACCGACGAAATAACCTGGGGCGTCATGATAGAGACGCCCGCGAGCGCGATGGTTGTCGAGGACATCGCCGACGAAGGCGTCGACTTCGTCTCGTTCGGCACCAACGACCTGACTCAGTACACGCTCGCCGCGGACCGTAACAACGAGAACGTCTCCGGGGTCTACGACGAGACTCATCCCGGCGTCCTCGCTCTCATGTCGCGCGTCATCGAAGCGTGCGAGGAACGCGACGTACGGACGAGCATCTGTGGTCAGGCGGGCAGTAACCCTGAGATGGTCGAGTTCCTCGTCGAGGAAGGAATCACGAGCGTCTCGGCGAACATCGACGCCGTGCGCGACATACGCCGTCGCGTTGCGCGCGTCGAACAGCGGCTGATGCTCAACCACGCACGCGGTCGGAACGAATAGACAGCCTCTTTTACCGCCCTACCATACGACGTTTCGATGAAGAGGGAGATGTTCCACGCAAAGCTTCACCGCGCCACCGTCACAGGCGCGGACCTCGACTACGAGGGAAGCGTCACCGTGGGACCCGAACTCCTCGAAACCGCGGGGATACGCGAACACGAACGCGTCCAAATCGTCAACGTCTCCAACGGCGAGCGCCTCGAAACCTACACCATCGAAGGCAACGAGGGCGAACTCTGTCTAAACGGCGCGGCGGCGCGTCTCGCAGAGGTGGGCGACACGGTTATCATCATAGCGTACGGAGTCTACGACGACGGCGAGGAGCCGGACCCGACGGTCGTCCACCTCGATGAGACCAACGAAGTGGTTTCTGTCGACTGACGCGCATCACGTCGCTTGTCGAAAGTCGGAATGGACGAGCGTGGTAGTAGCCGGAATCGGAAGCCGTACTTGCACGAGAGTATGTGAACGTTTGTCACGGCAAAAGGTTTTAATGTAAAGGTAACGTTTGTGTCTATACGCAGAGGACGAAACAATGCACAAGGACGAACTCATACACCTGCACTCGTTGCTCGTCGAGATAAAGAAGTACTTCGAGAACGAGGAAGACGTAGAGGGCGAAGCGTTTGAGGACTACGAGGCTCTCGGCACCAGCCCCGTACATATCCACAAGTCGAAGTCGGAGCACAAGCACGCCATCTTCGTACTTGGTGAGGAACTCGCCGAAAAGATGTCAGAGGACGAATGGGACGACACGGGACGCGTCGGCGCACGTATGGAGGAACTCGCCGAAGAGAACGCCGACTGAAGCCAGCGCGGTCAGAGTTTCTTTTCCATCAGATACGCGTCCTCGCCGTCGTCGTAGTAGCCTTGTTCGACACCGACCGGAACAAAGCCGAGTCGGTCGTAGAGAGACCCCGCGGCGGTGTTTGAGACACGGACCTCCAATCCCACGGTGTCGAAGCCGCGTCCGCGCAGAACGTCGAAGGCTCCACGCAGGAGACGCGTCGCAACGCCGTTTCTGCGGTGTCCGGGCGCGACGGCGAGCGAGAGAACCCGAGCGTTCTCGGCTGAGGACGGCGTGAACAGGACGTATCCGACGACACCGTCGTCGTTCTCGGCTACGAGGAACCCGTCCACGATTCCGCAGACGTTAGTCAGTAGGGTCGGGTTCGGGTTGGTAAACGAGGCGCGTTCTATCTCGACAACCCGTTCCGTGTCATGCGGTCTCGCGTGTCGAACCGTCAGACGCCTCATACCTCGCGCGAGCATACCCGGCACGGGCGCTCGTACTTCTGGTCGACCTCGCGTACGGTCGGCGAGAAGCTCATGACGCAGGTGTCCTTGTCACAGTGACGTAGACCGAGCGTGTGTCCGACCTCGTGGACGACCTCCTTCCGGACGCGGTCGAAGAAGGTCTCCTCGTCGTCGTCAACGCGTCCTCCGTCCGCGGTCATGCGCAGACGGTTTGTCGAGACGACGCATCCTTTGCCGTCAAGGTAGGCGAGACCGAAGACGAAGTTACGCTGTCGGTAGAAGATATCGACATCCGTGACGGCGAGGTTCTTGTCCCCGTGTCCGACGCGTTCAGCGACGCTGATGATGCGTTCGGCATTGTACTGCCCGCTCGTACGGTCGTACGCCCCGTCGGGAACGGGGACGGACGAACGGACGACGACCTCCGCGCCGTACCTCTCACGGAGAACGTCACGCGAGGTCTCGACGACACCGCCTTCGAGGTCGCCCACGGGAACGAGGTCGATACGCATAACAAAGATTTAGCCACGGCGGATAATAAAGCCTGCGTGGAAGCCGTCGTCCGGTATATCAAGGACGAGTACACGACAGACGCGTCCCTCGTAGAGGTCGGTGTCGGTAGACGCGACGAGACTGCGCGCCGGCTCGCCGGAGAGGGCTACGACGTGACAGTCACCGATGTCCGCGATGTGGGCGGTACCGTCGGCGACGGAGTCCGTTTCGTCCGCGACGACGTGCGCCACCCCAACACGACGGTCTACGAGAACGCCGGACTCGTCTACGCGTTACGTCCGCCTTACGAGATACAAGCCGCCGTCGCCGAGGTCGCGCGGTCGGTCGGTGCCGACCTCCTCGTAGCCCCGTTAGCCGACGAAGGTGTCTCGGTCGAGGCGCGTCTCGTGAACCGGGACGGGCGCGCGTTCTTCGTCCGGCGGTCTGGCGGTGACGGTTAGGCGTCCGCTCCCGCGACATAGTCCACGAAGCCGTCGGGGTCGTCCGTCTCGACACGGACACGGAGTGCGCCGAGTTCGTGACCGCCGACATCGAAGTTGAGACGCCCGACTGTCGCGGGCTGTTTGCTCAGACGGAAGACGACCGTGTCGCCCACGACGGAGTCGGCGAGCTGTTCGCGTGCCGTTTGGTGTATCTCCTGTCTGTCGACGAGTTCACGGAGGTGCGAAACGTCGTTCGAGCGCGCCACGAGCGTACCGTTCTCGTCCTCGAACTCTGCGTCTGGGAACAGGTTAAGGACCGCGTCCTCGACGGCTTGGCGTCTCTCGGTGGCGTGCAACGGCGTACGTACGACGACGTTTACATCATCCATCGCCCTCACCTCGTTCGTACAGCCTTTCTATCTTTTCGACCGCGTCGGCGTCCTCGACCCCCTTGTCGTCGCGGACGCGGACGAAACGTGGGAAACGGAGAGCGTAGCCGCTCGTGTAGTCGGGCGACCGCTGTATCTCCTCGTAGCCGACCCCGATGACGACGGAGGGCTGGAACTTCAGCGTCTTGCCGTCCTCCGCCTCGACGAGTTCCTCGAAACGGTCTGTGAGGCTTTCGAGTTGCTCGTCGGTCAGACCCGTCGCCACCTTACCGACCGTCTTGTATCCGTCGTCGGTGCGCGCGCTCAGGAGGTAGCTTCCGACCAAGGACGCTCGTCTGCCTTCTCCCCATTCGCCGCCCGTCACGACGAGGTCGAGCGTCTCGGGTTCGGGCTTCAGCTTTAGCCAGTCGCCGCCGCGCGCCCCCGGCGTGTACGCGCTTTCGGGGTTCTTGACCATAACGCCCTCGTGCCCCGCCTCGACCGCTTCACGTCTCTCGCGCCTTACCTCGTCGGTTCCGTTGACGAAACGTACGCGCGCACGAGTCCCGTCCACGGCTTCGTTGAGGCGGTCGTACCTGTCGCGCAGGGGTTCGTCGATGACGGCACCGTCGTCGCCGTCGTACAGGATGTCGAATACATGTAGTTCGAGCGCTACCTCGTCGCGCATCTCGTCGATGCGGTGCTTGCGACGGATGCGGCGCAGGACCTCCTGAAACGGTAGTGGTTCGTCGCCGTCGACGGCGACGACCTCGGCGTCCAGTATGACGTGTTCGTCGGCGTCCTCCTCGACGGTCTCGACCACGTCAGGGAGCGAGTCGGTAAGGTCTTCGAGGCTCCGCGAGAACAGGCGCGTCTCGTCGCCGACGTGTACCTGAAGACGTGCGCCGTCGTACTTCCACTCGACAACCGCCTCGTCGAACTCTTCGAGAGCGTCCGGAGCACCGCCCGTCTGCGCCAACATCGGCTTGACGGGGCGTCCGAGACGCATTTCGAGCGCGGCGAGTCCGTCGTCGCCCTCGTCGCGCGCCGTCTCGGCTACCTCGGCGATGTCGTTGGTCACCATTAGACCGCGTTCGACGAGCGCCGTGTCGACATCGAACGCGTCCGCCACGGCGTCGCGTACGGTTCCCTCGCCGACGCCGAGACGCATCTCTCCTAGGACGAGACGTGCGAGATACTTGGCGCCTTCCGGGGACGACCCCATAAACAGGTTGGCGAGTTCGCGCGTCTTGGTTTCCTCGCTTCCTTCGCCCGCTCCCCCGGCTATCTTCCTTAGCGCGGTGCGTACGTCGGCGACGGTTTCTTCATCCTCCCCGAACGTCATCTGCCCGCCTAGGTCGAGCTCCGCGGCTACGTCGCCGACGTCACCTACCTTGGCAACGCTCTGTTCCACCGACTCCGCCTTCTCGTCACTCGCAAGGGCGAGGGCGTCGTACAGGAGTGCGGGTCCAACGTCAAGCTTAGCATCGTCCCAAGCGGGAAAGACGCGTCCCTGAACGAACCGCGCTACTGCACCCGTCTCGTCGGCTTCACGGAGCAAGGCGGCTACCTCCTCAATCTTATCGTAATCGCCCGAAACCGAGCCAACGCGGTCGGCACGCTCCGCAAACCCCTCCCATCTCATGTACGAAGATGTCGGCGGATGTTTTAAGAACTACCGGATGTTAACCAGCCTCATGAAGTGGGTGGTGGTGGCGTTTCTCATCTTCGCGGTGGTCGCGTCAGGGGCGTTTTTCGCCACCGAACCCGGTATCGGCGCCGGCGACGAGGTGGTGGTCGAAGCCGGAGAGGCTTCGGTTCTCGACCTCTCGGTCCGGAACACGGGTACGGTACATGCAACAGTCGTGGGAGTCGACGAGCGGAAAGGTCCTCGTCTCCGTCTCCCCAGCGGAAGCCCCACGTCATCGGCGACCGCCGCGGTTCCCGCGTCGGGCGAGGTAAAGCCACGTCTGATTGTCGAAGCACCGGAGGACGTCGAACCCGGAGAGTACACCGTACGTCTAGAAGCCTGGCGACTCCCTAACAGGCTAGGCGACAGGACGGTCACGGAGGTCACCGTGGTCGTCGAGGAGCCTTGAGTTCTACGCTGACCAGTCAGCGATGAGCTTGCCAACGCATCCCTTTCCGGGGCGGTAGAACGAGTAGTGGTCGGGGACGTACGTGACACGGTGGTCGTGGTAGTTCGAGGGCGTTTCGCCGTCCGCGCCTGTACCGCCGAGCGCTCCGGTGAGTTCGATGAGACGGTACTGCTGGTTCAGAATACCGTCGTGGCTTATCCAGTAGTTATGGACCTCGCCAACAGCTTCCCGTACCGGCTTACCGTACCTGCCGTCGAGCGCGACCGAGTCGGCGTCCGCCGCCGCACCCATCATGCTTATCGACTCGACGCTGTCGTGGACGTCGGAAAGATACAGCGACCGCGCGGCTTCGAGTACGACGCGTGCGCCGAGCGAGTTGGAGACGAGACGTACGTCGCTCCCCGTGCGCTCGCGGTAGTCGTAGACGAACTGTGCGAGCTTTGGACCGTTGCGCTCGGCGATACGACGCCCAAGCTTCCATCTGTGCGCCACCTCGTCGGTGTCCCAACTGAAGCCGACGATACCGTTGTCGTAGCCGTTCTCGCGCAGGGTGTACCGCATCATCGACATCCTACCGAGCGAGGCGCGTTCGTTGGCGAGCCATCCGTGGACGAACACCACTGTCTCGTCGGGAGCGGAGTCGATAACGTCATCAAGCCTTCCGGCGCTGTCGTAGCTCGTCGGCGTCTCGTCGTCGGAGAGCGAGACATCGTAGATATCGTCGACGACGCGGAGAGGCAGTAGGGAACCCGCGTCGAGACGCGCTTCGTCGGTACGCTCAACGCTGAAATGACCACGGGTCGTCGCGCGTGGGAAGTCGGTCGGCGTCTTCTCGTGTATATACTCCTCGACGCCGACCGAGAACACCGCCATCCCGGCGAGATGCATCAGCGAGTGGCGCGCGTTCATCATCGTTCTAACCGTCGAACGAGTCGCGTATAACGTCCTCGCTTTCGAAGTCGGGGTCGAACATCACCGCCGACATCGGGTCGGGGTCGGAACCCTCGACGACGTTGTACTCCGAGAAGTCCTCTACGCCCGCGTCGCGAAGAAGTTCCTCTGTGTAGAACGAGTTGCCGGAGAATTCGGAGGGGTCGCGGCGCAGGATTTCGAGGACGGCGTCCGCGACGATACGCGGCTCACGCCAGTCCTCCTCCGTACCGAGACCGAAGTAGCGGGTGGCACGCGTGTCTATCGCCGTCAGGGGCCAGAACGTGTTACATCCGATGTCGTGGCGCGCGAGTTCGCCGTCAAGCGACAGCGTGACGAACGACATACCGAGCTTAGACCAAGCGTAAGCCGCCTTTCCGGGCGAGCGGTCGACGTTGACGGGCGGCGAGTTCGACAGTATCCAGCCCTCGCCGATTTCCTTCAGATGCGGTATGAATGCACGGTTGACGAGGTAGGTGCCGCGGACGTTGACCTCGGTCATCAGGTCGAAACGGTTGGCGGGTAGCTGTTCGACGTTCGCAATCTGTATAGCGCTCGCGTTGTTGATGACGATGTCGACCTCGCCGAACTCGTCGATTGCCTCCTCCGCCGCGCTCTGCACGCTCTCGGCGTCGCGCACGTCTAACTGAATCGCGTGAGCGTCGACGCCTTTGTCTCGGCACGCTTCGGCGGTCTTGTGTATCGTTCCTTCGAGGTCCGAGTCGGAGTCGTCTACGGTCTTACCCGTTGAGACGATGTTACAGCCGTTCTCAGCGAGCGCGAGGGCAATCTCCTTGCCTATACCGCGGGTCGTTCCTGTTATGAAAGCAGTACTACCTTCAAGGTCTGGTCCGTCCATGCGCCTACTGTGCGCTCCTCCGGTATATATCCACCTTCGACGTTCAACGTCGGAAGAACGCCGCGACGGCGAGGGCGACGAACGCGGCGACCGCCGTGAATCCGGGTAGACCTTCCCCGTCGTCGCCGTCGTCAGGTTCGTCTTCGTTATCCTGTTCGGCGTCTTCGCCCTCTGTGTCGGTGACGTTTTCGTCCTGCGCACCCCCATCCTCTCTATCGGGTATCTCAACGACAGTCTCGTTCGTCAACCCGGCGTCGTTAGTGACTGTTAACGTCGCCTCGTCGGCGTCGGTGTCGACTTCGACGGTTTCGCCCTCGTGCGTCTCGTTACCGACGCTCCATTCGTAGCCGACTGTTTCGCCGTACTCGTCGTACGAACCTTCGGCGGAGAGCGTGACGGTGCCGTCCTCAACGGACGCGTCCGCGAGGGCGACAGGCGGCGTTGAGGCTACGACGGCGAACTGGGAGAATCCGGGAGTGTCGATGACTGCGGTAACTCCCGACTCGGTGTCGAGGAACTCCGCGTCAACGGTCCCCCAGCCACCGTTTCGCCTGACTGCGACGAGGTCATCGCGCGACACATCGGCGTCGTCCAGAGTCTCGTCGTCGATTCTCATACGGATGGTGCCGGGCGAGTCGCGCGCTTCCTCAGGTACCTGTACCGAGACACGCATCATGGGTGTTCCGGGGGAGCCGGATGCATCCATACTCTCGACCGTAACCTCACCCTCGACTTCGACGCTGAGTTCGACCGTTTCGACGGGTCCTTCGTCGAACGACGCGCGCGCTGTTCCGTCGTCGACCGAGACGGATGCGGAAAACGGACCTGCTTCCTCGTCCGACCGAGTGTCGACGCCCGCACCGCCACCCGAACCGTCGTCGTCGAAGGCTTCGGGGTGGAAGGCGCGCGCCATACGTTTGAGAGGGACTGTGACGCGCGGGGCTTCCTGTAACAGATAGTTCTCGTTGACGACGAGTACCTGTCCCTCCTGCACGGCGGTCGTCGAGTTGTACAGGTCGGTCCGAGGTACGTCTCCGCGGCTACCCCCGGGTAGAACTATCCAGTCAACGTCGTTTTCGAGTGTCTGCGTCGCGCGCTCGTCGCTTATCGCACCCCATCCTTCGATATGGTCGGCGTAGACGTTCTCACCGCCCGCCGTCTCAATGATATCGCCTATGAAGGTTCCGTTGCCGGGAACGCTGAAGGCGTCCTGTGGTATGCTGTACAGGACCTCCGGTCGGGGTTCGCCTCTGACGGAGCTCCTGACCTCTTGGACATCGTCCCTCATCCCCTCAACGACACCGTCCGCGGCTTCGCATTCTCCTACGAGCTTTCCAACCTCATTGACGTTGGAATAGATACCTTCAAAGCCGCCGGATTCGGGTACTGAGTAGTAGGTTAGACCCGCGTCTTCAAGCTGTTGGGTGGCGTCCTCGGGCAGGAGCGCCCCGACGACGATGTCAGGTTCTTGGGCGACCGTCTCCTCTATGAACCCGGTGAATGCGGTGCCTACGTCGGTGTATCCGTCTGTCCCTTCAAGGTAGAAGGAGTTGCTGTCGATGCCGACAACCTTGTCCTGCGCTCCCATCTCCCACAGGGTCTGTGTCACGCTCGGTGCCAACGAAACCACCCGGCTGGGTTCGTCCTCAACGACTGTCTCGCCGTACATACCGGTCGTCTCATACGGGAATTCACACGCACCCGCGTCCTGTGCGGTCGCAGTTCCCGCGATAGCCGTCAGTCCTACCACGACAAGCAACGCGACGGTGAGTTTGCGCTTCATGGAACAATCCTGAGACCAATTCAATAAAACTTTAACTAAACCAACTGGATTTGTGTTACAATGGCGCACGAAGGAGCGAGAGGCGTCGCGGCGTCGACCGCCTCATCAAAGGCTCTCGTCTGGTGCTCGGCGCTTTCCGTCTTGCTCATCGCCGCAGTTGTCGCCGCCTCAACGGTGGGCGATGTGGACGTAGGCTACGGCTCGGTAACAGCGATAGTCGTTGACGCAGTTCTTGACCTCCTTCCATTCGTCTCTGGTCTGTTCTACGAGGGACCCGGGTCCCACGAGACCATCGTTCTTAACGTCCGTCTGCCACGCATCATCGTCGGTGCTGTCGTCGGCTTCGCACTCGCCGCCGCGGGCGCGGTGATGCAGGGCTTCTTCCGCAACCCGATGGCGGACCCCAGCATCGTCGGTGTCTCGTCGGGTGCGGCGGTCGGAGCGGTCGCGGTCATCGTCTACTCGCTACCCGTCGGTGTGGAGGTCGCGGCTTTCGTCGGCGCGCTCGCCGCGGCTGGAACCGTCTACGGAATAGCGACCAAGAACGGGCGTACGGGCGTCGCCACCCTACTCCTCGCGGGCGTCGCCGTCCAGACGCTTCTAAGCGCCGTCGTCTCGTACATGATGCACGTCAGCGACGACGACGGTCTGCGCTCCGCCGTCTACTGGCTCATGGGAAACCTCCTGTACAAGAGCTGGGCGGATGTCGCCGCTGTCGTTCCGCCGGTCGTCGCCGGATTCGTCGTCCTTCTCTACTACGCACGCGACCTGAACGTCCTCCTGCTCGGCGAGGAGGAGGCGCGGACGCCCGGCGTCGAACCCCGGCGTACGAAGCTCATCCTCCTTGCGGTTTCGAGCCTCGTTACCGCCGCCGCCGTCGCCGTAGCGGGCGTCATAGGCTTCGTGGGTCTGGTCGTCCCCCATGCCGTCCGTCTCGTCGTCGGACCTGACCATCGGGTGCTCATACCGACGAGCGCCCTCGCGGGCGGCGTCTTCCTCGTCTCGGCGGATGCCGTCGCGCGGTCGGTCGTCGGGGGCGGCGAGCTCCCCGTCGGAATCGTCACGGCGCTCGTCGGCGTACCTTTCTTTCTCTACCTCCTCCGCCAAAGGGAGGTACACGAGCTATGACCGGTGTACGCGTCGAAGGGGTCGATGTGTCGCTTGCGGGCGAACGCGTCCTCCGCGACGTGACGGCGAGCGCCCAAGACGCCTTCGTCGGCTTGGTCGGACCCAACGGGGCGGGTAAGACGACGCTCCTTCGCACCCTAAACGGCGTATCTGAACCTGACGACGGCGTCGTCTACGTCGACGAAGACGAAGTGTCGTCGCTGTCGTCGCGTGAGACGGCGCGTCGTGTCGCAACGCTCCCGCAGAGTACCGACGTCTCCTTCGAGTTTACCGTCGAGGAGGTCGTCCGGATGGGACGTCATCCGTACGCGTCGCGTTTCGGGGGAAACGCAGAGGACGACGACGCCGTACGCGACGCGATGGAACGCGTCGATGTCGCGGCTTTCGCCGACCGTTCCGTCCACGACGTAAGCGGCGGGGAGCGCCAGCGCGTCCTTCTTGCGCGGTGTCTCGCACAGGACGCCGATGTCTTCTTGCTCGACGAACCGACGGCGAGCCTTGACGTGGCACGCGCGGTCGAGACGCTGTCGCTCGTCCGTTCTCTCGTCGATGAAGGACGCACCGTTGTCGCCGCGATACACGACCTCGACCTCGCGGGTCGTTTCTGTGACGAACTCCTCATGCTCGACGGCGGGTGCGTCGTAGCTTCGGGCGCGCCCGAGGAGGTCGTCACGGAGGAGAACGTCGAGTCGGTCTTCGGCGCACCGGCACGCATACGTACCGACCCGGTGACCGACGCGCCCCGCGTCACGGTCCTCGGAGCGAGCGCCGACGGCGGGGAAAACCGTGACGGTGATTAGGCGCGACCACCGACGACCGACATGGAGATAGAAGTAGCGGTTCGTGCGGCTCATTCGGTGTTTGCGACGCTCTGGGTCGGCGCTACGGTCTATATCACCTTCGCCGTCCTGCCGGCGTTGCGCGACGGCGACGGAACATCGACGTTCGCCGACCGCCTTTCGTCGCGTTTCACGGTCGTCTCTGTCGCAAGCGCGGCTATACTGTTCCTGACGGGCGGGCATCTCGCGGGGACGCTGTACACGTTCGAGGGTCTGGTTGAGACGACAGGCGGAAACCTCGTCGTCGCCATGACGGCTCTCTGGCTCGTCCTCGCGGGTGTTCTCCATATCGGCACCAAGAAGCTCGACGACGGCGTTGAGAAAGGCAAGATACGCGAACCCGCGTCAGCCGCCTACCCGTGGTTCGTCGTCGGTTCGGTGCTCGGCGTCGTCCTTCTCGTCGTGGGTGTCGCCTTCCCCTACGTCTGAGATCCGTCCTTCCCGGAGCCTTCTTCTTCGCCGTCATCGAGAACTTCGGCGTCAACGATGTCGTACTCGATGTTTTCCGCGCCGAGTTCGTCGGTAAGCACACCGACGCGCCCCTTGACGGCGACTACCGTCGAAGACACGCCGTTGCGCGCCGCCTCGACGACCCCCTCGGCGACCGCGTACCTTTGGTGGTCGACCTCCGCGTTACGGAGCGCCACGACCGCCTCGGTGCCGAGAGCGAAGACGGGTTGGTCGACCGTTTCGGCGAGTGCATCGATGTCGACGGAGGCGCTCCCCCCGTCCTCGACCGACGGAACACGTACGACGCGGACGCCGCCGGGGTCGAACTGTATGATTCCGTCGAACTCCGCGACACCAACGTCCTCGCCCTGTTCTGCATCGGTTACGGCGCGCGCCTTTGGAGGTTCGGGGTTGTCTTCGGGAACGGCGTGCAGAAGACCGTCCTGCATACGTAACGAGACCTCGTCGCCCTCGCGCACGCTTCCGTCGGCGACCGCAGTATCCACGAAGACGCGTCCGACGACCTCGTCGGTGACGTGTTCGACGAAGCTTTCGAGGTCCTCGGCGCGCGAAAGGACGACATCGGCACCTTCCTTGGTTATCTTGTACCGCCCGCGTCCTAGTTTGTCGACGAGACCCTCCTCGGAGAGGTTCGAGATATGCTCCGAGACGGCTTGGGGAGTCAGACCGATGGCGTTGGCAATCTCGGTCTGACTTACCGCAGGTTGGTTCTCGGCGACCTCAACCAGTATCCGGAACCGAGTAATCTCTCGCTTGCTCGTGAGGAAGTCCATCGTTTGCGTTTGGTACCTTCCGAGTAAAAGGGTTCCGCGAGAGCAGTAGGCGTTGTTTATGTTTGGTCGGTAATCTTCTACAGGCGTAAATAAAAAAAGTAAAACGAGCAACGCGACAGTTTTTACTACACATGTCGAAACAGGAGAAGGAGTACGAAGGCGACGACGTAAACCCCCTCGACAATATGATGTCTCAGCTACGGAACGCGAGGAAACATATCGATATAAGCGACGATGTCTTCGAACGCATCCGGTACCCTGACCGCGTCGCGGAGTTCAACATCCCGGTCCGTACCGACGACGGTAGCGTTGAGTCGTTCACGGCGTACCGTTGCCAGCACGACGACGCACGCGGTCCGTACAAGGGGGGTATCCGTTACCATCCGAACGTATCGCGCGACGAGGTGACAGCGCTCGCGGGATGGATGACGTGGAAGACGGCTGTCGTCGGTCTGCCCTTCGGTGGCGCTAAGGGCGGCGTCGTCTGCGACCCGAAGGAGATGTCCGACCGCGAGGTCGAAGGGCTGACCCGACGGTACACGAAGGCGATGAGAAGCCTCATAGGACCGGAGAAGGACATACCCGCGCCCGATGTCAATACCGGTCCCCAGACGATGGCGTGGATGATGGACACGTACTCGATACACCACGACTACACGATTCCGGGCGTCGTGACGGGCAAGCCCGTCGAACTCGGCGGGAGCGAGGGACGCTCAACCGCGACGGGGACCGGAGTATTCATGCTCGCAGAAAAGGTCGCTGACTACTACGACAGACCGTTGCGCGACGCCACGGTCGCCGTACAGGGCTTCGGAAACGCAGGAAGCGTCGCGGCGCGCCTACTCGACGACGCTGGCGCGGACGTTGTCGCTGTCTCCGACTCGGCGGGTGGTATCTACGACCCCAACGGTCTCGACATCGCGGACGTCGAAAGCCACAAGAGGGAGACCGGACAGGTCACCGAGTACGCGGGAACGACCGGTATATCCAACGACGAACTCCTGACGCTGGATGTCGACGTTCTCATCCCCGCGGCTCTCGAAAACGCGGTAGACGCCTCGCTTGCGGACGAGGTGCAAGCCGACTTCGTACTCGAAGCCGCCAACGGTCCGACGACAGACGAGGCGAACAGCATACTCGTCGAGCGCGGCGTCCGTATCTTCCCCGACATACTCGCAAACGCGGGCGGCGTCATCGTCTCGTACCTCGAATGGGTCCAGAACACCCAGAGGTACTCGTGGACCGAGGAAGAGGTACACGAAAAGCTTGAGGACAGGATGACCAGGTCTTTCGAACAGGTCATGGAGGCTCACGAGTCGATAGAGACCGACTGCCTACGTACAGCGGCGTACACCGTCGCCCTCGAACGAGTCGCCGCCGTCCACGACAAACGCGGTCTGTATCCCTGAACGTAGCCTCCCCCAACGGGCGTTAAGCTTATTACCCTGTGTGCTAAATGGTAACACATAACAAGAGGTGAGAACCCATGATGAACGGAACCCGCTGTCGGTCGTGCGGCAACTTCGTATACGCGCGCGACATATCGGGTCTTGTCGACCCGAGCGACGTTGTCTGCCCGGCGTGCAGAGAGTTCGACTGCGTCAACCCCGCGCCGAGCGTCAGATAACCTTTCCGGAACGCAGTAGGACAGCTTTTGTCGCGCAGGACCGACGGTAAGGCATGACGGATTCAGAGGAGGGGAAACGAGAGAATGTCAGCACCGAGAAGGACGAGATACTAAAACGTCTCGAAGAGCTGGGCGAGACGGTTGACGACCAAGAGGAGCGCGACCAGGTAGAGCGCGCGATAGCGGCTGTTGAGGCGCTACCGTTCGGGAAGACCATAGAGAAGTACACCACGCGCGACATCGCACAGGCTTTCGTGGGTAGCATCGTCTTCTCGATGCCGTTCTTGGTCGAAGACGGAGTCTACGAGATAGCCCGGCATCTTCTCGAAACCCCCGTCTACCTCGTCGCCAACTTCGTCTTCGTCTTTCTCGTCGCCGCAGGACTCCTCTACTGGTCCGACATACGCGACGTACGCGTCCACCGTCCCATATTTGGCGTCGTACCACGCCGTCTCCTCGGTGTTCTCGTCGTCTCCTTCCTAACCGCGACGCTCACGATGGCGCTGTGGGGGCGTCTCAACGGTACCACCGCATCCGTCGCCTTCGCGCGCATCTCCGTGGTCTGGACCGCGGCGTCGTTCGGGGCGGCGCTCGGCGACATCCTTCCGGGGCAGAGCACCGGCGAGGATGTCAACGACGTTCTCCGAGACCTATTAGGAGGGAACTGAAAGCTCCCGAACCCCAAGTTCTATCATTATGATGGCACATAATAAAAATCTTTTTACGGGCACATCGTCTCCGTTCGCCTGTGAATAGTTACCACACCCCATATAACTATAATGACAGACTGTAGGGGGTCTGGTCTACCAGCGAGCAGGTGAAGGAAATGAGAGACGAAAAACAGGGCATAAACGCAAGAGAACGGTCGAACTGCGGTGTAGGCGTGCTGATGGACATGTCGGGCGAAAAGAGTCATGAGATAGTACAGGACAGCTTAGAGGCGCTCGAAAACCTTGACCACCGCGGTGCGCGAGGTGCGGAAGAGGACACAGGAGACGGCGCGGGGATTCTTATACAGAAGCCCCACGAGTTCTTCGTCGAGGAGGTTGGCGCGCTCGACGAACGCAACCTAGGCTTCGACGACTACGGGGTCGGGCAGGCTTTCCTGCCGAAAGACGACGAGGCGCGCGAAGAAGCCCGCGAAGCGGTTGAGGAAGCGGCGGCGGACGAAGGCTTCGAGGTCGTCGCGTGGCGCGACGTTCCAACGGACAACTCCGAGTTAGGCGAATCAGCGGTCGAAACCGAACCCGACGTTTGGCAGTTCTTCGTGGTGAGCGAAGACGGAGAGACGGGCGAGGAACTCGACTCCGCGCTCTACGTTCTGCGACGCGTCATCGAGGAGGAGGCGGGCGACGTACATGACCGTTTCTACGTCTGCTCGCTCGACAGGCGCAAGGTCGTCTACAAGGGTCTTCTGACCAACGCACAGGTGCGCGAGTACTACCACGACCTCAACGACGAACGTTTTCGGTCGTCGCTCGCGCTCGTCCACTCACGGTTCTCGACCAACACGCTCGGCGCGTGGGAGCTCGCACATCCGTTCCGGAACATCATACACAACGGCGAGATAAACACGCTCCGGGGCAACCTCAACTGGATGTCAGCGCGCGAGTCGGACCTCGAAACCGACGAGTTCGATGTTGAGAAGGTGAAGCCGGTGACGAGCGAGGACCAGAGCGACACCGCTGTGGTCGACAACGTCCTCGAACTCCTCGTTGAGGGCGGACGCGAACTTCCGCGCGCTCTGCGCATGCTCATCCCTGAGGCGTGGAACAAGGACGAGACGATGGACGACGACCGGCGCGACTGGTACGACTACCACTCAACGATGCTCGAACCGTGGGACGGTCCTGCGCTCGTCGCGTTCACCGACGGCTACAGCGTCGGCGCCGTACTCGACCGCAACGGTCTACGCCCGTGCAGGTACTGCGTGACCGAGGACGACCGTCTCATCATGGCGAGCGAGACGGGTGTTCTGGAAACGCCGCCCGAGAAGGTGCGCAAGAAAGGACGCCTCAAGCCGGGACAGATGTTCTACGCCGACCC